>JACQDU010000040.1 GCA_016200955.1 bacterium | reverse complement strand
TGATCGCGGCGTTCTGGCGCGTGAGCGCCTCGCCCGACTTCAAGCACTGGAGGAGCGCGAGCACGCCTTCCTCGCCCAGGCGGGCCAGGAGGCCGATCACGCGGACTCGCTTGTCGTCCTCGCGGCGCTGGCCGAGGGCATCGACGAGGTAAGGAACGATGTAGTGGCCGTGGAGGGCGATCGCCTCCTCCATGGCTCCCATCTGGGTCGCGAGGTCGTGCTCCTTGTCGTCATCGGCCATGAAGAGGTCGATGACTCGCTTGATCTTCGCGGGGTCCTGGCGGTCGCGCTTGGCGCCGCGCTCCGCGGCGGAGAGGATCCGCTGCCCGAGCACCGCGAGGTTCCCGCCGCGCGCGAGGACCTTGACCCAGAACTGGTAGCTCGCCTCGTCCCGGTAGAGGCGGGCTTGCTCGTCCGAGGGCTTGGCCTTGAGGACTTCGCGGAAGGCCTTCTCGGCGTCCTCGAAGCGGCCCTCGTCGAAGGCGCGGACTCCCTCGCGGAACGCCTCGTCGGGCTCCGCCGCCTGCACGGTTCCGAGGAACGAGAGCGTCGCGCCCGAGGACCCGGAGGCAACGACGAGCAATGCCGCGATCGCAAAGCGGCCCGTGGCGCCACGAGAGCGCATCATGTCCCTCCCCAAGATCCGTCCGGCCGCTGATGGCCCGGACATCCCGTTGCCCCGGATCCCCCACTCCTCGCGCGCGCTCGCGAAGCGCAGGTCGGGCTTTAAGCGGGACGATTCTAAGAAGATGGCGACCTCCGTGTCCAGTGGGGTTTGCGGCAGCGCCGGAAAGCCCGGCATCGGAGGCGGCGCCCGGAACCCGTTCGAGAGCGTAAGCTTTCGCGCATCGAAAGGCTCTGATTTAGAATCTAACCCTCGGGGGGTCGCGTGCAGCTCTTTCCGCGCCGCGGGGCATGGCTCGCTCTCACGGCGCTCCTTCCACTCTCGGCCCTCGCGGGCTGCGTCGCGGAAGGAACGGACTTCGAGGCTTACCCCTTCTTCTCGATCGACGCGGCGGAGCGCGCCCGCCAGGAGGATACGGGGGCGGTCGCCTCGACGACTCACGTGACGATCCCGATCCTTCTCTCGGCGTGGGACAAGCTCCCGCGGAAGCGGATCGTGCGCGGGCCCGGCGGCGGCTCGATCGACCCCGAGTCTCCCGACGCAAAGCGCGAAAAGCTCCAGGTCCTCTACCCGATCCTCGTCTATCACGAGGAGGGGCGAGAGCACGAGACCCGGCTCTTCGGCGGGATCCTCGGGTCGGGCGGACTCTTCTCGACTCCCGGGCCCGCGGGGCGCGTCCTCGGGCCGAGCGACGTCGCGGCGGATCCGATCGTGCGCCCGACTTCCGTCTTCCCGAACGCGGTCAAGGGCGGCTACTTCGCCTTTCCTTTCCTCGGGTACGACAGCGAGCACCTCGATCCCCGCGACCCCGAGGAGCGGACGAAGCGCGATTTCGGGATCCTCCCGCTCTTCATGGGAGGAGACTGGCCCGAGCGCGGCGGCTACCTCGCGGTCGCGCCCTTCGGAGGGATCACGTACGGCTTCCTCGGGAAAGACGAGATGCACTGGTACGGCTTCCCTTACCCGATCTACCTCTACAGCAGGGAGCACGTCCAGGCGAGCCGCCGCAGCCACGAGAAGGACGAGTACATCGAGTCGCGGCACGTCCTCTGGCCCTTCGTGAACTGGATCGAGGGCGCCGGCCGGAGCGGCTTCCGCGTGTGGCCCTTCTACGCCCACTACCGGCGCGAGGACAAGTTCGGCGAGGAGGCCTACGACCGCCACTGGATCATGTGGCCGATCGTCTCCTGGGAGAGGAACGCGGGCCTCAGCTACGACGAGGCGACCGACACCTACGTGAAGGGGCCCACCGAGGAACTCATGGTCTTCCCGTTCTTCGGGAAGATCGACGGGCCCGACCGCTACGACCGGACGGTGCTCTGGCCCTTCTTCCGCTACTACGAGGTCCCCTCGACCGATTTCTGGGAGCTGCGCGCGCCCTTCCCGGTCTTCACGATCCATCACGGGAGCGATCCGGCTCTCCTGAAGAAGGGCGAGTACGCCGAGAGGTGGCGATTCGATGTCTGGCCGATCTTCGGCTACCGCTCGCGGCCCGGATACGCCCGGCACTTCGTGGTCTGGCCGATCGAGCGCTACGAGACGCGCGACGACGCTTACGCTCTCGACACGAAGATCTACTTCCTGCCGCTCGTCATGTGGCACCACCACACGGAGAAGGTCCAGGGCAGCGATCAGCTCGGGCCTGACTACCAGAGGACGCGGATCTTCCCGTTCTTCCTCTACCGGAGGAGCGCGAGAGGAGACGTGCAGCTCCATGCGCTCGCGCCGATCCTGTGGGACGATCCGGACGGCTTCGAGCGGATCTACTTCCCGTTCTTCCGCCTCTACGAGTACAGGAAGACGATCCGAGAGGAGAAGCCCGAGCGAGCAGGCTACAGCCACCGCTTCCTGCTCGGGCTCGCGTCTTACCGCTCGGAGCCGGAGGAGGTCGGGGTGACGAAGGGCTACTCGCGCCTCTCGCTCCTCTTCGGTCTCTTCCAGTTCCGCTCCGGCGGCACGACGCCGGAGGAGTCCGAGCGATCGGGCCTCAGGTTCTTCTTCTTGCCCGAGATCACGTGGGGAGGAGCCTCGTGAAGGCGGAGCCGGCACGACGGACGGGCGCGGTCCTCGTCGGAGCCACCTTCGGGGCCGGTTTCACGCTCTGGCTCATGGCGAGAGCGCTCGGCTACGCCTCGCCTCGCCAGGTCTGGAAGCGGAGGAAGGACATCCTCGTCCAGGCTTTCGTCTGCGGAGTCGAGAGCCTCCCCGTGACGCTCATCGTTGCCGTCTTCATAGGCTTCCTCCTCGCGCTGTCGGCGGGGATCGAGCTCTCGAAGTACGGCCAGCAAGCCGTGATCGGCCAGATCCTCGCCGTGGCCATGTGCCGCGAGTTCGGGCCGTTCATGACCGGGCTCATCCTCGCGGCGAACGTCGGCAGCTCCATGGCGGCGGAGCTCGGGACGATGAAGGTGTCGGAGGAGATCGACGCGCTCGAGGTCATGTCGATCGACCCCGCGCGCTTCCTCAACGTGCTCGTCGGCCTCACCCTGAAAGCGATCTACACCGGTCTCACGAAAGCGATCATCTTCGGGCTCGTGATCGCGGGCGTGGGATGCTCCGAGGGCCTGCGCGCGACCGGCGGCGCCGTCGGCGTCGGGAAAGCGACGCGCTCATCGGTGATCCTTTCTTACTTGCTGATCCTGATCCTCGGATACTACGGGACGAGCGTTTTCTACGGGAAGGCGCTCGGCTGACTTCCCGGCAAGGTCGTCCATCGATCGTCGTCGGTCTTTTCCCGCGCGCGGCCCATGTGCGCGGCCCTTAGATCGCGTGTTCGAGTCGCACGTCCTCATCGTAGTAAGCGGCGCCTTCTCCCAAGTCGGTCGTGCGTGCTCTTATGAGAGCGTTCGCGGCGCGGGAGCGGGTGTGCCAGCCGCCCTTGGGGACGAGGACGACGTCCCTTCGCTGGCGCTCGTCGAGGCGGACGATCACGGGGAGACGCCCGAGCCGTGAAGCGAGGAAGGCTCTCTCGCCCGAAGCGATCCCGCGCGCCGCATCGGGATGCACGGTGGCTTCGAGAGGGACACTCTCGCAAGCGGCGCTCGTCTGAGAGCCCTGCGCCTTGTCCGTCGAGAGTGAGCAGAGGCGCAAGGGATATTCGCCGTCGTGAGGAGGCGGAGGCGCCGGAGCCGTCTCGAGGAGGCGCGCCTTTCCCGAAGGCGTCGCGAACGTGTTCCCCGAGAAGATGACCCTCTTTGCGCGAGGCGAGTGAACCGGCGCTCGCTCGATGTCTTCGAGAGAGACTCTCGTCTCTCGCTCGAGCGGGGCGAGCAGGCGGCGCTTCCAGTCGCGGGCGCTTCCTCTCATCAAGTCGGAGAGCCCGACGCGCGCGGCGAGGCCCTGGAGGATCTCGAGGTCGGTCCTCACGCCGTCAGGCCGATCGATCACCGGAGACGAGGCCGCGAGGTAATGGTGGCCGTAAGCTCCGAGGAGGTCGTCGTCCTCGAGGAGAGTCGTCGTCGGCAAGACGACGTGCGCGAGCCTCGCCGTGTCGGTCAGGAACGAGTCGACGACCACGACGAGCTCGCGGCTCGCGAGAGCGTGCGCGATCGTGTCGCTCTCCGGGAGCATCACGACCGGGTTTCCGCAAGAGATCCACACCGCGCGCACCGGAGGATCCTTCGCGGCGAGGAGGTCGGGCCCGAACAGCGGCTCAGAGATCGTGCGCGGCGCGACCTTCGCGCCCTCGATGAAAGACAGATCGAAGGCCGCGCGGCGGCGCCAGTAGAAGAGGGAACCTCCGCCCGGCCGCCCCATGTTCCCGCTCACGGCGGCGAGCGCGTCGACGGCGCGGATGTTCGCGGCGCCGTTCGTGCGCCGCTGCATGCCCCAGCCCACGAGGATCGCGGACGGCCCTCTCTCGTACAGGCTCGCGAGAGAGACGAGGTCTCGCGCCGGGACGTCGGCTTCTCTCGCCCATTCGTCGACCGTCTTGCCTCGAACGATCTCGAGGTAAGAAGGCAGCCCCTCGCAGAACTTGGCGCAGTCGGGATCGAGCGAGCCCCTCTCGTCGAGGAAGCGCGCGACGCCGAAGGCAACCGCCGCGTCGCCTCCGGGGTGCGGCTGGAGGTGAAGCTCCGTGAGGTCGGCCGTCCTCGTGCGCACGGGATCGACGAGCGCGAGCCGCGCTCCCCGCTCTCGCGCGCGCCGGAGCACGGGGAGGAGGTGAGGGCTCGAGCAGTAGACGTTCTTCCCCCAGAGAACGATCGTCCTCGAGCTCTCGAGGTCGTCGAGCGAGTTCGAGTCGCAGTCGCCGAAGTCCGCCCGCTGCGCCGCCTCGCCGGCGCCCCCGCAGATGTCGCCCCGGTGGATCGTGACCGGCCCGAGCTTCTCGAAGAAGTAGTCCGAGAGGTGCTTGAGGAGCCCGAGCGAGCCGCCCGAGCGGTAATGGAAGATCGCCGCCGGCCCGCTCTCTCGCTTGATCCGCGTGAGCTCCCGCGCGACGAGGTCGAGCGCCTCCTCCCAGCTCGCCTCGCGGAGCTCGCCGTTCGTCCTCACGAGCGGGGAGAGCAGGCGCTCGTTCGAGTATTGCCGCTCCAGGAAGCGGTTCGTGCGGAGGCAGAGGAAGCCCCGGGTGACCGGGTGCTCGGGGTCTCCGCGGAGGCGGACCGCCTTCCCGTCCTCTACGTCCACGAGCATGCCGCACGCGTCGGGGCAGTCGCGGTTGCAGGTCGTCTTCCTCGTCTCGACGGCCATGGGCGTGAGTCTACCAGGCCCTTCGCTCGCGCCGGGCGCACTCGGCGACCGCTCGTCTTGAATTCACGCGAAAGGTGACATACGATCGCCGCGTCTCGCTCACGCGCCCGTAGCTCAATTGGATAGAGCGTCGGCCTCCGGAGCCGAAGGTTTGGGGTTCGAGTCCCTTCGGGCGTATCGCATGGAGGCCAAAGAACGGCGAGGGTTCCTGGCCTTCCTCGTCTCGCGAAGGCCCGCGTTCTCGTGGACTCGTCCGAGGGAAGGTGAATCGTGAGAGCATCCGCGTCGCGCACGTGGCCCGGGCGGAGCGCGGTCGTCCTCTGCGCCGCTTGCGCCCTCTTCTCGGCCGAGCACGCTTCGGCCCGGCCCCCGCTCTCCCCGGAGACGAAGGCCGCGCTCGAGCGGTTCCGGTCGGGCGATCCGGACGCCTTCGAGGACGTCGGCGCCGCCGAGGAGTACGCCGAGGTCGCCGCGATCATGAGCGACGTGCTCGGCGAGAAGAACCACGGGCTCCACAACAACGCCTGTCTCGCGCTCGAGGTCTTGATCCAGCGACACCCCGACCTCCACGTCGCCGTCGAGCCCGTCCTCGACTGCATCACGCATCGCGTGTGGACGTGCCAGCAGAAGGGCGCCCAGGTGATCCGGGACGCGCTCTCGAAGGACGAGAAGTGGCTCGCGGGCCGCGAGGACGAGGCGATCCGACGGCTCATACCGCTCACGGCGAGCCAGCGCTCGCGCGTCTACGACGCTGCTCTCGCGTGCCTCGAGAGGCTCACGAAGCAGAAGCTCGGCCGCGATCCGCTCAAGTGGGCGAGCTGGTACGACAAGGGCCACGATCGGAAGCTGAGCCTCGAAGGTTGTGTCTTCGAGGTCGTCGCCGTCGTCGACATCCGCTCGGGCTACGCCCTGAACGGGGAGAAGGTCAAGGACGCGGGCGGCCTCGAGACGAAGCTCAAGGCGCTCGCCGGAGAGGCACGCAAGCTCGGCCTCGCGCTCTCGGCGGTCGTCGTCGTCGACGGCGAGGTCCTGCAGTCCGGAGACATGCAGAAGATCCAGGCGGCGGTCGGCGAGGTCATGACCGCGATCAAGGGCGCCGGCCTCGACGGCATGACGATCTCCCCGCCCGACGACAGGTTCCTTCCTCCCGTGCGCGAGTTGCTGCCCAAGGCGAAGTAGACGGCGTCTTCCCCGGAGTCGAACGTGACGAGGGTCCCGGAAGCTCTCGCGAACGCGAACGTGCAGGACGAGAGCGGCAACGCGAGGCCGCTCGCCTCGGCGTGGGCGGAGCGAACCGCTCTCCTCGCCTTCGTGCGGCACTTCGGTTGACTCCTCTGCCGCGAGCAGGTCGCGCAGTTGCGCGAGCTCGAGGAGAAGATCGGCGCGCGAGGAGCGCGCGCCGTCGTCGTCGGCACGGGAGCCCCGGGTTTCATCGCGCCCTTCCGCGAGGCGACGGACTTCCGCGGCGAGATCTGGACGGACCCCTCGCGGTCCGTCTTCGAGGCGGCCGGATTCAAGAGGAGCGCGGCGCGCACGCTCCTCCATCCGGGCGCGGCCCTCGCCGGGATCCGTGCGCTCACGGGAGGCTTCCGGCAGGGATCGACGCAGGGCGATCCGTGGCAGCTCGGCGGCGTCCTCGTCGTGCGGCCCCCGGGCGAGCTCGCGTGGAGTCACGAGAGCCGCTTCGCCGGCGACCACCCGGACGCGGAGGCTCTCCTCGCGGCCCTCGTCTCGCCGTGAGCGCGAGAAGCGTGCGCCGCCACGTCGCTCTCGCGCTCGTCGTCGCCCTTGCCCTCGCCTTGCTCGTCCTGCTCCTCGTGAGCTCGCTCCCGGGCACCAAGGCGCCGGGGCCGAGAGGGGGCGTGCGTCGCGACGCGACGGGCGCGACGGCGACCTCGGCGGGCATTGCGTACGCGCGGCCGACCGGCGCGACCGCGACGGAGCCGGGTGAGGGGGATCCGCGAGAGATCGCGCCCGCGTCGAGCGCCGAGCTCGCCCCGGTCGCTCCCGTCGCGACCGGCGTGGCCGCTCCGCGGAAGGTCGCGCTCCGCGGCCGAGTCCTCCTCGAGGGACGTCCGATCGCGGGAGCCCGCGTCACCCTCGTCGCGGTCGTGGGAGCTCGCGGGCACCGGAGCCGCGTCGATGGCCCGGCGATGGCGGACGCTCTCTCGAAGGTCGATCCCGAGAGACGCGAGGCGGCCATCTCGGCGCTCGAGAGCGCGTGCACGCTCCAGGACCTCGCCCGCACGACGAGCGACGCGAGGGGCGAGTTCGCGATCGCCGCCACGCTCCCCGCTTCCACGAGGAGCGCCGAGCTCACCGGCTACGTCGAGACCGCCGGCGTCCACGCGATGGGCGGCGCGTGGGTCGAGCTCGACCTCTCCGAGCAGTCGCTGGACATCGAGCTCCGAGCCGTGGCGCGTTTCGTCGTCGTCGCGCGAGCGCGGGGAATGGCGCTCTCGGACGCGACCGTGATCGTCCTCTCGTTGCGGCGCCACAACTGGTGGGGCGGTTCGTTCGGATCGTCCTCGAGCTGGAGAGTGACCACGGACGACACCGGAAGGCCGCCCTCCGCGTTCGACGACTCGGACACGGGGTTCTACCTGTGCACCCGCGCGACCACGGACGCCGCCGGCGAGGCCGCGTTCGTCGTCGAGGGAGAGAGCGGCCTGGTCTCGATCGGCAAGCCCGGTTACGCGACCGCTTACGCGCGCGTGCCTCTCGACCGCAGGGCCGAGATCGAGCTGTCGCCGTCGTCTCTGGTCGCGGGCTACGTCGTCGACGCCGAGGATCGTCCCGTCGAGGGCTCGCTCGTGCGGGCTCACGACGCGGACGGAGTCGGCCGCTCGGAGGTCGCGCGCACGGGTGCCGACGGGGCCTTCGAGCTCCACGACCTCGCCGCGTCTCGCAGGCTTTCTCTCTGGGCGACGGTGCCCGATGGGAGAAAAGGTCTCGTCGCGGGCAAGCTCTCTGTCTCCTCGCCCGCATCGAACGTGCGCATCGCTCTCGTCGCGGAGGCGCGCGTGCGCGTCGTCCTCGCGATCGCCGAGGATGCGAGACCCGGCTCGCGCGAGTACGCTCACCCGGAGCTCCTCCTCGAGCGGCTCCGAGACGCGGATGCATGGGAGCAAGCCGCCCTGGGCCGAGGGCCTCTCACGAGAGGCACGCGCCTTCCGCCCGCCCTCGTCTCGGGCCTGCGCCCCGGCACGTATCGCCTGAGAGCGGGAGGCTCCGGCCTCATCGGAGCGAGCCTCGGCCCCTTCGAGCTCGCGAGCGGCGATCGCTCCGAGCCTCTCTCGCTGGAATTGCATCGCGCGAGGATGGTGCGAGGCCGCGTCCTCTCATCGCAGGGCGAGCCCCTCCGGGCGACCGTCCAGTTCGACGGCTGGCGCGGCAAGCTCGACAGCGCCTACTGCGACCTCGAGGGGCGCTTCTCCATCGACGAGCTTCCCTGGGAGGAGACCACGATCGACGTCTCGGAGCTCCGCTACCTCCCGGCGAAGGTCCACGTCCCCGCGCGCGTGTCCGATCTGCCCGACGTCACGCTCGAGCCCGAGCGGAAGTAGCTCTCCCCCGGCTTCGAACGCCGACCTCCGGAAGAGACGGGAAGCTCGGACTCGCCTCCGAGCTTCCCGTTCACGAGCGTTCGCGCTCCTCTCTCAGGCGACGGCTCCGGCGAGAGAGGGCGCCGCGACGCGCGGCGCGC
>JACQDU010000666.1 GCA_016200955.1 bacterium | reverse complement strand
GCGCCAAGGCGACCCTCGGCTTCCAGAACGCCTTGCCGCGGTTGCTCAGCAGGAAGAAGAACAGGACGGCCGCCAGCGAGATGAAGATCTCGGGCGCCGTGAGGCGGTTGATGACGTCCTTGAGGAGGTTGACCAGGGCCATGGCGCTATCCCCGACCATTCATTCCGATGTCGTGACTCCACATCGCGTGTCGTGCTCCTCCGGTTAGGACGATCCCATTCGATCCCCCGGGGTTCGGATCATTCGCTCGGTGGCTCACATGGCCTCGCGAATGATCCGGGTCATACCGGTCCCGAGATGCCGCCGTCCTTGCGCACCCGCCAGAAGTGGACCGCGATCAGGATGACCGCCACGAACGGGAAAGCGATGCAGTGGAGCACGTAGAAGCGGAGCAGCGTCGCCTCGCCGACGAAGCGCCCGGCGAGGAGCGCGAACCTCACGTCCGAGCCCGCGTGGACGATCTGCATGTTCTCGCCCGCGAGCCAGTTGAGCAGCGAGGCTCCCGGCCCCTCGTGGCCCAGGAAGGGCGTGGCACGAGCCATGTTCGTCCCGACCGTGACGGCCCACATCGCGAGCTGGTCCCAGGGGAGCAGGTAGCCCGTGAACGAGAGGAGGAGCGTGAGCGTGAGGAGGATGACGCCCACCGACCAGTTGAACTCCCGCGGCGGCTTGTAGCTCCCCGTGAGGAAGACCCGGAACATGTGGAGCCAGACCGAGATCACCATGAGGTGAGCGCCCCAGCGGTGGAGCTCCCGCATGATCCCGAGCGGGATGTGCTCGCGGAGCGCGACCATGTCGACGAACGCGTAGTCCGCGGTCGGCCGGTAATAGAACATGAGGAGGATGCCGGTGATCGTGAGCTCGAGGAACAGGAAGAAGGTGACTCCTCCCATGCACCACGTGTACTCGAGCTTGATGCCGCCCTTGCGCGCTCGCGCCGGGTGGAGGTGCAGGAAGACGTTCGAGAGGACCGCGAGCGCCTGGTTGCGCGGCGTGTCCGGTGACCCGTGCCGGAAGATCGACTTCCAGATCTGGGACTCGGTGATGTTATCCCAAAGCTTGCTGAACATTCGCCTCTCGCTCGTTGCTTCTCTCGAACCCGGGGAGACTCGACAGATCCTTGGCGCCTTGGCGCCCTGGCGTTTAACCGTACTTCAGGAAAGACTCAGGGTCGGTCCACTGACCCTTCTCCTGCTGGAACTTCTTCGACTTGTCGACGAGGATCTGGCCGTCGTCGGCCCAGGCGATCCGGAACCGCTCGAGGGGCCGCGGAGCGGGACCCTCGAAGTTGACTCCCGTGCGGCGGAAGCCCGAGCCGTGGCACGGGCACTTGAACTTGTTCTCGGCGTCGAGCCAGTTCGGCGTGCAGCCCAGGTGCGTGCAGACCGTCGAGAGCACGTAGAAGCCCGGCCCTCGGCCGAAGTCGTCGGGAGAGCGGACGAGCCAGCACCCGAACAGGTTCTTCCAGCGCTCGTCGACCTTGCCCGTCGCGTAGTCCTCGGGGAAGCCCGCCTTGAACGAAGACGGCGGCTCGAACAGCACGTTGGGGAAGAAGAAGCGCCCGAGAGCGCCGGCGCTCAGAGCCATGGCCGCCGTGAAGGACGCCCACGCGAGGGCGACCCACGAGACGGTCACGGGCCCGAGCGAGAGGAGCGTGCGCCGGTCGATCCCCTCGCCGCTCGGGGGCACGCTCGCATTCGCCGCCGGAGCGGGCGCGGCGGGCTTCGTCGCCGCCGCTCCCGCGGCCACGAGCGGCGGCGTCACCGGGAGCGCGGTCTTCGCGCCTCCGGCGATCGGGAGCGGGTTCTCTTTGCTCGGCTCGGCCATGGTGACCCCGCGGTCTCTCCCTCTTGAGCGCTCGGGCGGGGAGGCGCGCGCCCCCCGGCCGTCGTCTCTCCTACTTCAGCTCGTAGTTCTTCGTCTGCGTCTCGCCGGCCTTGAAGTCGATCTCGGTGCCCTTCGCCTCGGCCTTGCCGAGGGTCTCATGCTCCGCGAAGATCGTGTACTTGCCCGCCGGGATGTCGGTCATCTCGTACTCGCCCTTCTCGTTCGTGACGACGTAGTACGGGTTCTTCATGACCACGATGACGCCCGACATCCACGGGTGGACCGAGCAGCCGAGCTTCACGAACTCGGCCTTCTCGAACTTCTTGGTCATTTCCTTGCCGGGGCCGACGCCCTCGTTGAAGGGCTCGTTCTGGCTCGCGGTCGCCTTGATGTTGTGGAGGACGCCGTCCGAGTTCTTGAAGACGACCTCGCCGCCCTCGGCCACGAGGACGACGTGCTCACGGTAAGCGCACGACTTCTGGTCCAGGACGACCTTCTTCTGGGCGTCGGTCCAGTCCTTCCCGGAGTCGATCTTCTTGATGTAGACGACGACGTTCGCGAGCGACTTGTCGGCCGCCACGCGGAGGTCGTCCTTCGTCCGCTCCTTGCCGCAGGACTCAGGGTCCTTCTCGGTCTTGTCGACCTCGTTCGCCTTCGCCATGTCGCCGGCGTAGGTCGCCTTGCCCTTGAGCTTGGCGCCGTTCTCGACCTTCTTGCCGGTGTAGGGCGGGGGATCGGCGCTCGCGACGAGGGCGGTCACGAGCGTCGCCGCGACGAGGGTGGCCGTGATCTTCAGGTGCTTGCGCATGTCTTCTCTCCTTGATCCGTCTCTCGCCGAATTCACTGGGGCCCTACGGCCCAAGTGAATTGTTTCACCACCGCATTCGCCTCCGGCGAATGCTGAACTCTCCGCGAGAGCCGCGCGTGGGACGCGTGTCCCCGGGCGCGTATTGAACGTCAGTCGTTGGAAACGCTCACCTCCGTCGTGGCCACGTAGCGACCGTCCCTGACCGTGAGCAAGTAAGTCTTGCCCCGGTCCGACTGGACGAGCTGGACCCTGAGAGCGGTCGTCCGCTCGGCCGACCGCTCGCGCGAGAAGGCCGCGCCCTCGAGGAGCGTCCGGGCGTTCCGGCCGTCGGGGTCGCTCATGTCGATCTTCGTCACGGCGTCCAGGTTCACGAGGTCGCTCGTGACGCGGACGTCTCCCCCGGCCTTCGCGACCTTGGGGAAGGTCTCGAGGACCAGGGGAGAACCCGCGAGGAGCCAATCGACGATCGCGCTCACGTGCACGGACGCGTCGTTCACGGGCCAGATGTTCGTCTTCAGGCTTCCCTTGACGAAGAGCTGCGTCATCTTCGTGCCCGGGATGAGCCCCTTCGGGTTCTCGATCCACTCCTGGAGATACTCGGGTCGGAGCCTCTCGCGGACGCGGTCGAGGTCGGGAGCGAGCGCGTCCACGGTGCCCGCCGGGACCTGCCCGCGCACGAGGTGGCACTTCTGGCAGTTCACGTCCGGGTGAGTGTAGAGGCGGTAAGCCGCCGCGTACCAGCCCGGCCCGCCGCGCGCCGGCGTCCCGGCGGGGCCCGCCTCGCGCGCGGCCATGTAAGCGCTCGTCTTCTCCTCGACGGCGCGCGAGAGGCTCACGTCGCCTCGCGAGGAGAAGTTGAAGACGCGGTCGACGATCGTGACGTTGAAGTACTCGCGCACGTCGAACTTCTCGAGCGCGTCCATGACCTTCTTCTGGATGTCGAGCCGCGCCTGGTAGCCCGGCTCCCACTCGGGCTCGCCCTCCTTGGCCTTCACCTTCTTCTGGATCGCGTCGAGGATCGGCCTCACGAGCTCGAGGCGCCTCTCCTCGTCGACGGCGGCGAAGTAACGGGAGAAGACCTGGGCCTCGCCGTCGCGGAAGCCGTACGTCGGCATGTGAGGCCCTCCGGCGAAGAGGGCCGACGGCGCGACCTTCCGGTCCTCCCACTCCTTGAACGGCTGGAGCGAGGGGCGGATCTCGACTGGGTTCTTGAGGAAGGACTGGAGCCAGAGAGGCTGGACCTTGCGTCCCTCGCCCAGGAGGTGAGGCGGGCCGAACGTCTTCGAGTCCTCGAGCTCCAAGTTGGGCGGGCCCTTCTTGGCGAACTGGTCCTTGTTCGCCGGCGAGGTATCCCACGGGTTGTAGCCGAGCTTCGCGACGACGCGAGCCTGGATCAGCTTGTCGAGCGCGGTGCCGCCTCTGTTCCTGGGCCCCGAGCCAGCGCGGATCGCGGCGAGCTGCTGGGCCTTCTTCTCCTCGATCGTCTCTATTTCCTTCTTCCTGAGAGCCGGGTCGTCGGCGGGCTTCTTGTCCTCCGTGAGCCAGACGTCCTCGGGCATCTCGGCGAGGACCTTCTCGAGATCGGCCTCGGCGCCGACGAGAGGCGACCTCACCTCGTCGATGGTGGCGAAGGACGGATCCCGGACGCCCACGGAGAGGAGCTGGCCCGGGCCCTTCTTCTCGAGAGGAGTGCCCTTGGGCCCGTTCGCGTAGAGCTGGATCACGGCGGCGCCGTCGCTCTCCCAGTAGCTCCCGACGTTGTCGAAGAGGACGTGGGCTTCGACGAATGCCTTCGTCATCACGGGCTGGCCCGTGATCGGGCTCTTCGCGGGCTCGCCGGTCTTCGGGTCGAGGACGGGTTGCTCGATCACCGGCCCGGCGGCCGGCTCGCCCTTCTCGTCCTCGATCGCCTTCCTGAGAGCGACCCTGTCGACTCCGAGGAGGTGGCACGCCTTGCAGTTGTTCCGCTGGATCGCGTACTCGCCCTCGATCACGTTCGCGCGGCGGACGGCGGGACGATACTTGTACTCGTCCGGCACCCTGCGGTTGCCGGTGTGGCCGAGGAGGTACGTCACGAGAGCCTCGCGCTCGAAGCGCGTGGTCTTGAACTCCGGCATGCGCGAGCGGTCGAGCGGGAGGCGGACCTTTCCCTTGTCGAAGATCCTCGGGCGCTCGACCTTCAGGTGGAGCCACTCGTGGCGGACCTCGCGGATCTTGCTCGCGGGCTTGTTCTCCGCGTCGCGCTTAACCGACTCGAAGCCCCAGTCGACCTGGGTGAGGTTCTTGTCGCCTATGTCCGAGAGCTCGCGCCCGATCCCGGGCCGGCTCTCCATGCCGCGCACGTAGTGGCAGCCGAAGCAGCCGTAGCGGCCGACCGACTGCTCTCCCAGGTACTGGAGCTGCGCGGCCTCGTCCTGGAGCTTCGGCTTCGTGGCGTCCTTGTTCGCGAAGATGAGCGCGATGTCCTCGGAGGTGAAGTCCTTCTCGAGGAAGTCCTGGCAAGCCCTCTTGAGCTGCTTCCTCTGCTCCTCGCCGAGAGGAGCGAGCTCCTTGAGCTCGTCGAGCGAGGCGTCCCTGACGCCCTCTCCCTCGGTCAGGTAAGTCGCCAGGTCGCGCGCCTCGTCCTCGGGGATCCTGAGGTTCGGCATGCGCGTCTCGACCCAGTAGTGCTTGGGGTTCATGACCCAGGCCTGGATCCACTCGGGCTTGACCTTGTGGCCGGCGTTGTAGAGGTTCGGGCCGAACTCGTCGGGAGCGTACGTCCTCAGGGAGTCGTCGTCGATCTTGTCGATCTTGTGGCAGCCGACGCAGCCCCTCGCGGTGAAGAGCACCTTGCCGCGAGCGGCGTCGCCCTTGGTCCACTTCGGGAGCACGAACTCGTCGCCGCGAGCGGCTTCCTCCTTCGCGACCTCGGCGGCCTTCGCGAAGAGGAACTCGGTGATGGCGCGGATCTCGACGGCCTCGCGCGCCTCGTAGTCGTAGACGCCTTCCTTCTTCGCCGCGTCGCGCTCCTCGGGGGTCGGGACGTCGAGGTGGAAGAAGCGCGGCATGTTCGTCTTCGGCCGGAAGCGCTGCGGGTTCTCGACCCAGTAAGCGACCCAGCTCTTCGTGAGCTTCTTGTCGATCCGGCGGAGGTCCGGACCGCGCTTGGGCTCGTCCTCGAAGCCTTTCATCTTGTGGCAGCCCACGCACGAGAGGCGCTCCCACGTCTCTCGCCCGAAGTTGAGCTTGTCGGCGCCCGGGACGGGCCGGTTGTTCGGGTGGCAGAGGAGGCACGCGGCCTGGACGTAGCGCTTCGGGAACTGGGGCTCGTTCCAGTGCTCGCGGACATCCCACTTGTGGTGCTTGTACCAGTCGTGTCGCTGCTCCTCGTGATCGGGCGTGTGAGCGGCGGTCACGAAGGAGACCGACTGGCCCTCTCCCAGGTGGCAGACGGTGCAGCCGAACTTCTCGACCGGGTGATGCGAGCCCGAGGCGACGTAGGTGTCGAGGTCCGGGTGGCTCTGGAACGGAGCTTCGATCCGCACGGGGTCCCCGAGCACGTTGGTGCGGTCGACGAACTCCTTGTGGCCGTCCTCGAAGGTGAGGTCGAAGCCGTTCCCGGTCGTGGCGGCCTTCGCGCCCGCGACGGCCACGATCCCTCGCCCCGCGACGTGCACGAGCTGGCCCTTGAAGTCCTTGCGGTCCGCGGCGAGGTGGCAGGTCTCGCACCGGTCGACCTTGCGGACCTGGGCGAAGTAGTAATCATCTTTGATGTTGTCGAGGACGCGCTGCCGGACCTTCTTCATGGGGTCGAAGAAGTCGAGCCCGGGAGCGTCGCGGATCACGTTCACGAAGCTCGGGGCGATCTTGTTGAGCTTCCTCTCG
>JACQDU010000665.1 GCA_016200955.1 bacterium | reverse complement strand
TGACCTCGGCCTTCCCCTGGTCGGACGAGACCGCCGAGGCGACCTTGACGAGCTCGAGCTGCTCCGGCTCGGTCAGGGCCTTGAGGTCGAGCACGGCCCTCAGGATCGCGAGCTTCGCGTCGTCGAACGTGCACGCCTGGGCGACCGCGAGCCCTACGAGCGCGACGCCGTCCTTCCGGGTCGCGAGCGCCTCGATTCCGAACGCCTTCCAGTCGTCGTCGGAGACGAGCTCGAGCTTCGCGAGGTTCTCCCTGAGCACGGGGCAGAGCTTCTCGGGGTCGTCGGCGCGCTTCACGAGGATCAGGACGAAGCGGCTCCGCGCGCGCGGCGAGGGACACTCGTCCGAGAGGATCACGGGGAGGAGCGCCGACCACTTGGCCGGCTTCTTCCCCGAGGCGATCTCGCGGAACTGCGCGCGGAGGGGGTGCTCGTGCGGCGCGCCCGGATACTCGCCCTCGGGGATCGGAAAGACGATGACGGCGTCGAGGAGGAGCGAGATCCGCTGGAGGTCGCTCTCCTCTGGCCGTGTCTTTTCCCCGTCGCGCTCGAAGCGCATGAGGTGCCAGTGCTCCTCGTCGACCCTGTCGGCGCGGAAGACGATGGCGGGCTCGCCCGGCGTGTGGTCGGCCTGGTAGTAGCGCGCCTTCCCGCCCTCGCTCTTGAGCAGTGAGAAGTGAGTCGCCGTCGGCGGGACGCGCGGAAAACCGGTCTCGGGGTCCTTCTCCGGGCTCGAGCAGCCCGCGAGGAGGAGCGCGACGACGATCGCCGCCGGAAGGAGGGGCCTCATGGGCTCCTCATACTACAAAAGTCAGGGCTGCTTCTCGGCCTCGGCGAGGCGCGCTCCGCCCTCGAGCCGCTCGCGGAGGGCGAGATCCTTCTCGGCGCCCTGGGCGAGGGCGGTCAGCTCCTCGATCCGGCTGTGCACGTGGGCGAGGTTGCCGTTCGCGGCGGCGGCGGCGAAGGTGGCGGCGCGCTGCTTCCGCTGGGCCTCCTCGAGGACCTTCGCGGCGTCTTCCTTCTGCTTTCTCCGGGCCGCGACCTCGCGGTCCACGTCGGCGCGGGAGATGCCCTCGGGGAGCTTCCTCTGGAAGCCGTCCTTGCCCATCTCGCCCACGGTGTTGCCCGCGAGCTCGAGCTCGACCACGTCGGCGGCGGTGAGCTCCTTCCAGGTCTTCTTCTTGGCCGCGGCGAGGCGCGATCCGTCGCCGTTCTCCTTGGCCTCGCTCTCCTGCTTCGCCTCGACGAGGCGGAGCGCGTCGAGGGCGCGGGCAGACTCGGCCACCAGTCTCGCGGCTTCCTCCGTGACCTTCGCGACCCTGTCCTTCTCGAGCGTGAGCGCGCTCCGGGCCTCGGCGAGCCGCTCGGAGGCCGTCGAGAGCGACTGCGTGAGCTTCACGAGCGAGTCGATCCTCCGCGCGGATCGGTAGACGGCCTCCTCGCGCCGCGCGAGGTCCGGGAGGCCCTCGGCGCGCGCCTTCCTCCGTGCCTCGAGCTCTCCCTTGAGCCGAGCCTGGATCTCGCGCACCTCGGCCGCGATCCCCGCGAGCGGCGGAGGAACGAGAGCGAGGGTCTCCTGCGCACCGGGAATCGGCGCCGCGAAGACGAGGACGGCTTGCCGGGGCCTCCCCGGGACGTAGCCGATCGTGGCGCCGGGCTCGTTCCCGATGGTCGAGTCCTTGAACGTGAACGTTCCGCGCGAGCTCCACGCGTCGCGGCTCGCGACGCACCCGTCCAGGCCGAGCTCCTGCGCGACGTGAGAGATCGAGCCCCGCGTCACCCCTTCCGCGTGCCGCGTCAGCTCGGGGACGGCGTCCTCGTCCCGCGGCCCTATGTAGATCGCCTCGCATCGGAGGTCCCACCGGAGCCCCTGCGACCAGAGAAGCTCCGTCAGCGCCGATCCGAGCGCGACGTCCCTCCAGGTGAGGGAGATCTTGACGCCGTTCGCGTCGAGGTTCTTCGACACGACGAAGTTGAGGCCCGTGAAGTCTTCCAGGAACTGGACGACCTCCGCGAGCGAGGACTTCTCGAAGAGGAAGGAGACCTTCTGCGTCGCGAGCCGCGTGCGGTAAGACCGCTGCCAGCTCCCCTCGCCCTGGTCCTCGAGGAGGAGGCGCGCGTTCACGGGCGGGCCGCCCGGGACCTCCTGGACCGTCAGGATCCTCACGGCGTGGGCGTTGCAGACGAAGCCGAAGTCGTCCCTCACGGCGAGCACGTAACCGAGCGCGTCCCAGGCGCGCACGTTCTTGAGCCGGAGCGAGACCTTGAGCTGGTCGCCGTCGACGATGTCCACGACGGCCTGGGAGACGACGAGCTTGATCCCGGTCACTTCTTCCAGGTAGGAGATGGCCTCGAGGAAAGGAGTCGCCTCGAAGCGGACCGTGACTCTCTTCCGCTCGAGCATCTCCTGCGGGCTTCCCGGCGCCGCCTCGGGCCACGGGTAAGGCGGCGGCTCCTGCTCGGCGTCTTCCTGGACGTTCTCGTCGACGAACGTGATGCTCGCACCCGTCGTCGTCGCGGGGGCCTGCGCCGTCGCCGGGGAGCTCGAGGCGGTCGAGGGCGCCCTCCAGGCCCCCGGCCATCCGAGGGCGCGCGTTCCGGCGAAGCCCGCCACGGCGACGGCTCCGACTCCCAGGAGGAACCAGGGCCACGTGCGCTTCCTCGGGCGCGGCACGGCGACCGTCGTCGAGACCGCATTCGCCTGCGGCGAATGCTTCGTCGCCCGCGGCTGGACGGTGAGCGTCTCGGTGCAGCCCGTCGCCGAGCAGCGGCCATGGCTCTCGAAGCACTCGCCGTGGTGAGGGGCGAGGCAGCTCGCGCAGTAGACCGTCTCCGGCCGCTCGAGCGAGCCGTGGCAGAAGGTGCACGTGAGGAGGACCTTGAGGTCCGGAGGAGCGAGGAGCTTCCGCTTCTCGATCTCGGCTCGCAGCTCCTCCCAGGAGTCGTTCGAGAAGCGCGGCTCGGGCTTCGTCGAGGCGAGCGCGTCCTCGAGGTCCTTCGCGAGGTCGGTGCACGAGCCGCAGGAGCCGAGGTGGGACTCGAGCCGGGCGAGCTCGGCGGGCTCGATCGTGCCCGTCGTGCGCGAGACGAGGATCTCGGTGAGCTCGAAGCAGTCGCGGGTCATGAACGGCCTCCTTCTGCTGCATGGGAGGAGCTCCGCCCCTCCCCGCCCCATCCGGCGGCGTTGCGCTGGGCGAGGATCCCCCGTGCGAGCGCGCTCACCGCGGACTGGAGCCGCGTGAGCGCCGTGCGTTCGGTGCAGGACCACGACTGGGCGAGCTCCTCGATCTTCATGCCGAGACCGAAGCGCTGGATGAGCATCGCCCGGATCTCCGGCGGGAGCTGCTCGAGCGCCTCGCGCGCCGAGAGCACCTGCTCGCGCCGCGAGACCTCGGGCACGACCGGGGAGTCGGGCTTCGCGCGCGCTCGCTGCGCCGACTCGTCCACGATCCGCGCTTCCTTGCGCTTGCTGCGGAGCGCGTCCACCGCGGCGTTCCGGGCGATCTGGTAGACCCACGCGCGGAACGAACGCTCCGGGTGGAAGCGGTCGAGGCTCGCGTGGACTCTCAGGAAGACGTCCTGGACCAGGTCGTCGGCCTGGACCTCGTCTCTCACGAGGCGCACGAGGAAGGAGAAGACCTCGTCCCGGTAGCGCTCGTAGAGCGAGCGGAAGGCCGCCTCGGAGCGGGGCTCCCGCGTCCGGGCGAGCGCGATCAGGGCCGCGTCGTCGAGCTCGTCGAGCGGCGTCTCCTGGGCCGAGCGGGTCAACGGTCACCCCCGTCGGCCATTAGATACGGAGCAGGCCGGGTGAGCATGAAGGCCGAACGCGGGAAAACGTGTAACCACGAAGACACGAAGGCACGAAGGAGCCTCCTGGCATCGCACGAGGTGTGTGTGTGCAACCGGTCTCCGGTCTCCGGTCTCCAGTTGCCGGTCACCGTTACCGGTCACCGGTTGCGCACACTACGAGCTCGGCTTGCATCGAGCAAGGACCTGGAAGGCGAGGAGCCCGGGCCAGAGCCAGGCGAGAGCCCGTCTCACGGACCTGAGCGCGCGCCAGAGCAAGCTCCGGTCGAGCGAGGGGAACATGAGCTCGATCGGCTCGATCGCGAAGGACTCCCGCTCGACCGTGAGGCGAGCCTCGCGGAGCGTGCGCAGGAAGGAGCGCCTCGTGAAGAAGCGGAGGTGCGTGCGGTCGAGGATGCCCGACTCCTCGTACTCGAAGCGCCCGAGCAGGAGAGCGCCTCGCACGCTCCAGTGAGCGACGTCGGGAAGGTCGTCGAACGACGCGACGGCCCGTGCGTAACGCGTCGCGAGAGCGGCCCGCGCCTTCTCGTCGATCTCGATCCCCGTGAGCTCGGCTCTCCCCTCGCGCGCTTCCTTGAGCGCGAGGCCCACGTCTCCCGACGCGGCTCCCACGTCGAGGACTCGCAGCGCTCTCCCGGGCTCGAGCGCTCGCGCCTCCGCGATCGCCCACGCGTGAGGGCTCCCGGCGAAGGGCTTGAATCGGTAAGGCGTCGCCGCTTGCCTTGCGTCCTCCCCCCGCGAAGCGGGGGGAGGGTAGGGAGGGGGGCAAGGGGGCCCGTGGGCGACTCCCCCGACTTCCACTAACTCGCCTCGACGGGCTCGGGCCTCGTCTCGCTCGCCTCCACGATCGGGAGCGGGGCGCCCAGCGTGAGGCGGGGGATCGAGCGGAAGGCGCTCGAAGCCGCGACGTTCGCGGGGACCGCGGGAGCGGGCAAGCCCGGCGCCGGCACGTCGAGCGGACCAGGGTAAGCGAGGCGGCCGTGCCGTCTCTCCCACCAGAAGCGCGCCGACGTGAAGACGCAGTGAGCCGCGTAGGGGATCCCGTTCACGTGGCAGATCTCGTCGCCGTAGTAGGTCGGGATCGGGCGCTCGACGATCTTCTTCCCCCTCTCGTGCATCGAGAGGAGGATCTCGGTGTCGAAGTGCCACTCGTTCGTGAACGACGCGAACGGGATCTCCTTGAGCGCGTGGCAAGAGTAGAGCCGGTAGCCGGAGTGGAACTCCGAGATCCCGAGCCCGGTGAACCTGTTCTGGATCTTCGTGAGGACGCGGTTCCCGACGAACTTGTAGAGCGGCATGCCGCCCGCGCGCGCCTGGCCCGCGACGACCATGCGCGAGCCGAAGACCATGTCCGCTCCCTGCTCGAAGGGCTCGAGGAGGAGCGGGAGGGCCTCGGGCCCATACTGCCCGTCTCCATGGAGCATGCAGACGACGTCGAACCCGCGCTCGATCGCGTAGCGGTAGCCGACCTTCTGGTTGCCGCCGTAGCGCTGGTTCTTCTCGTTGCGGAAGACCTTGAGCTTCTCGACTCCGTGGTAATACTTGTAGCCGAGCGCGGCGTAATACGTGTTGTCCGAGCTCGCGTCGTCGATGACGAAGATCTCCTCGACCTGCGCGTAGACCTCGGGCGTGATACGCTTCATGGTGTCAATCAAGTGGTGGACCGCGTTGTAAGCGATCACGAAGATCGCGATCCTGCGCCCGGTGGTGGCCACGGGAGGGATCCTAGCAGCTCGGAGCGGATTGCTCTAGACCGGAGCACCCGGCCGGAGCTCCGGCTGTTCCTCGCCGTCCTCCTCCTCGGGTCGGTGCTCGCGACGCCGCTCCCGTGGCTCAACGAGAACCGGACGCTCGATCTCCTCCGGGCGATGGCGCACGGCCGGTTCTGGATCGACGAGTGGGTCGCGCCCGGAGGAGGAGGAGAGACGCCCGACAAGGCGTGGGTCGAGCTCGAGCCGAGCTCGGCCGCTCTCTCGCTGACGGGAGTCGCGCCTTCGAGCGCCTTCCCGCGAGGCCACTACTACTGCGGGGGAGCGCCCGGGCTCGCTTTCTTCCTGTATCCCGTGCACGAGGTCGCGCGGCGCGCCGTGCCCGACAGGCTCCTCGAGCTCGTGCTCGTGCTCTTCGGCTCGGCTCTCCCGCTCGCCCTGGGAGCGGTCGCGGTCAAGCGGGCCGTCGAGCACGCGACCGCGTGCTCGGTCGAGACGGCGGTCTTCGCGGGAGCGATCCACGCGCTCGCGACGATCGCCCTCCCGTTCGGGACGAGGCTCTACGCTCACTCGCTCGAGGTGGCGCTGATCGCGGGGTCGCTCGCGCTCGTCTTGCGCAGGGACGCGCCTTCGTCCCCCCTCCCAACCTCCCCCCTTCGGGGGGAGGAGACCCACGGGGGAGGGCCGCATCGGGGGGAGGTGACGCAGGCGCTCGCAGGGTTCCTCGCAGCTTGCGCGGTGGCATGCGACTACAACGTCGCGACGGCGGCGCTCGCGCTGTTCGTTCTCGCATTCCTGAGAGGAGGCGTGAGAGGAGCGGTCGCGTTCTCGCTCGGAGCGGTCCCGGCGGCGGCGGCGCTCGGGTGGTACCACCAGGTGTGCTTCGGCTCGCCCTTCGACACGCCCTACGACCACCACGCCGATCCCGTCACGAGAGATCTCGTCTCGACGCGATACGGCTTCGTCGTCCCGAGCCCGCGGATCCTGTTCGAGCTCGTCTTCGGCACGATGAGAGGCTTCCTCTGGACGCAGCCCGCCGCCCTCCTGGGAGTCCTCGGCCTCGCCGCGAGCGCGCGGGCGGCCGCGCCCCGGGAGGGACGCTCGCTCGCTCGCCTGGCGCTCTCGGCGTTCGCGCTCATCCTCCTCGCGCACGCGTCGCGGACGCGCGACTGGCCCGCGGGGTCGTCCTTCGGGGCGCGCTACTCGATCGCCGCGCTCCCGTTCCTGGCGCTCGGATACCCGAGAGGGATCGAGCTCGCGGGGAGAGCGGCGAGGCCGATCCTCGCCGGGAGCTTCCTCCTGGCTCTCGTGGGCGCGACGAACGACTGGGGAGCGTCGATGATCGGGAACCTCGAGACCGCGTGGCTCCTGGGACCGCGCACGCGAGGGCTCAACATGCTCCTCCTCGGAACGGGCGAGCTCACGGCGACGGCTCGCACGTCGCTCCTCGCGTGCTTCGTGCTCTCCTCGGCGCTGCCCGCGGCCGCGATCCTTCTCGTGCGGTCGCGCTCTCTCGGGAGGAGCGCGTCCGCGATCCTCGCGATCTCCCTCGCGCCCTGGATCGCCTCGGTTCCCTTCCAGTACGTGACGTTCATGAGAGGTCCGGGCGTCGTCGAGGAGCGTTACCGCGAGATCCAGAGCGCCGACCTGGAGCGCAGGATCGATGGAGCGTGGGACTCCAGGGAGGCTCGCAACCTCGCGCTCATCGCGGCGGGCCGGAACAACGCGCGGCTCTACCTCCGGGCGCTCGACAAGGCCGTGGAGCTCGATCCGCGAGACGAGAAGATCCGCGGCCTCCGCGACGCCGAGAGGAAGCGTCTCCAGGGTGAGTGAGCCGGGCGAGGTCTCTCCTCCGGCGCTCACGGGGAGGAGGCTCTTCCTCGCCGTCTTCCTCGTCGCCGCGCTCCTCGCGGCTCCCAGGCACGACCACAACGAGAACCGGACGCTCGATCTCCTGCGAGCGCTCGAGCACGGGAGGCTCTCGATCGACGAGGACGCCTCCAACACGAGCGACCGCGCCTGGGTCCCCGACGCCGGCACCGCGAGCGTCGATACCTCCGTCGCGAGCGCGCCGCGCGGCCACTTCTACTCGGGCGGCTCTCCCGGGCTCGCGTTCGCTCTCTTGCCCGTGCACGAGGTCGCGCGCTTCCTGCCGGAGAGTCTCCACGATCTCGTCCTCGTTCTCGCCGGCGCCGCGCTCCCGCTCGCGCTCGGAGCGCTCGGAGTCCGTCGAGCGCTCCTCGCGCTCGCTGTCTCCGGGGAGCGCGCGAGCGGCGCGGCGCTGGTCCACGCTCTCGCCACCCTCGCGCTCCCGTTCGGCACGCGGCTCTACGCGAGCTCTCTCGTCGTAGCTCTGGTGTCGTGGTCGCTTTCGCTGGTCTTGGCTAGGCGCGGATCGCCTCCCAAAGAAGGGGGGAGGTCGGGAGGGGGGACGAGGGAGAGTCTCGGCGTTTCTCTGCTCGCGGGCGTTCTCGCG
>JACQDU010000664.1 GCA_016200955.1 bacterium | reverse complement strand
CTCCTCCAGTGCTTCGCGAGGCCGAGGTCGGCCACGAGCGGCTTCCCGAGGGGACCGTCTCGCGTGAAGAGGATGTTCTCCGGCTTGAGGTCGCGGTGCACGATCCCGCGCTCGTGCGCTCGGGCGACGGCTTCCGCGAGCGCGCGGCCGAGAGCGATCGTCTCGTCGATCCCGAGCGGCCCTCGCCTGAGCCGGTCGGCGAGCGTCCCTCCCGGGACGAGCGGCATGACGATGAACGGCCCGCCCGGCGAGCTCCCGTGGTCCAGGAGCGGCACGAACCCCTCGCGCTCGCCGAAGAGCGCGACGAGCCTCCTCTCGCGCTCGAACCGGGCGAGCGATTCGGGACGGGAGCCGGAGAGGACCTTGATCGCCACCTCGCGCCCGTCCTGCGAGCGAGCGCGGTAGACGACTCCCATGCCGCCTCGCCCGAGCTCGGAGACGACCTCGTAGGCGCCGATCCTCATCTCGCCCGAGCGTAGCTCGTCTCCCCCGCGCGAGCGACCGCCCGGGGCCGCGGGCTTCGCGCGCGGCCTCCATCCGTCCGCGGCGCGAGAGACGTCACTTGCCTTGCTTCAGGTCCTCGAGCATCGCGCGCAGCGAAGCGACCCTCGGGTTCTCGGGCTCCAGCTCGATGGCGTGCTCGAGGTCGGCCCTCGCGCCCTCGAGGTCGCGCTTCTGCTTGCGAGCCTCGCCGCGGACGGCCCACACGGATGCGCGCTTCGCGTCGAGCTCGATGGAGCGCGTCGCGTCGCGGATCGCCCCGTCGGGATCGCCGTTCCCGCCCCGAGCGTCGGCGCGCGTGGCCCAGGCGAACGCGCTCTCCGGGTCGAGGTCGATGGCGTTCGTCGAGTCCTGGATCGCGCCCTCGAGGTCGCGCTTCCGGCGGCGGAGGTCGGCGCGAACGGCCCACGGGCGGGCGTTCTTCGGGTCGAGCTCGATGGCCCTGTTCGAGTCCAGGGTCGCGCCCTCGAGATCGCCCCTCACGCGGCGGACCTCGCCGCGCGCCGCCCAGGCCTGGGAGAGCTGCGGTTCCAGCTCGATCGCCTTCTCCGCGTCCTCGAGCGCGCCGTCGAGATCGCCCTTCACCTTGCGGACGTCGCACCGGGCGATCCGTGCGAGGGCGAGCATGGGGGCGAGCGCGAGCGCCTTCTCCGCGTCCGAGAGCGCGCCGTCGTAGTCGGTCCTCCTGTAGCGGACGCTCGCCCGGATGGCCCACGCGAAGGCGTTCCTCGGGTCGAGCTCGAGCCCTCTCGTCGCGTCGTTCATCGCGCCCGCGAAGTCGCCCTTCACGCGGCGGGCCTCGGCGCGCGCGGCCCACGCGTAGGGATGGTCCGGGTCGGCCTGGATCGCCTTGGTCGTATCCGAGATCGCGCCGTCCAGGTCGCCCTTCGTGAACCGTGCCTCGCCGCGCACGATCCACGGCAACGGGAGCCTCGGATCGAGGTCGATGGCCCTGGTCGCGTCCGCGATCGCGCCGTCGAGATGGCGCTTCCCGAGGCGGGCGTCGGCGCGGACGGACCAGCCGAAGGCGAGCCTCGCGTCGAGCTCGACCGCCTTGCTCGCGTCCGCGATCGCGCCGTCGGGGTCGCCGTTCCCGAGGCGAGCCTGGCCGCGCACGGCCCACGCGTAGGCATGGTTCGGGTCGGCCTCGATCGCCTTCTCCGCGTCCGCGGTGGCGCCCGCGAGGTCGCCCTTCCTGCCGCGGGAGTCCGCGCGGACGATCCACGCCTGGGCGTTCTTGGGATCGAGCTCGATCGCCTTGCTCGCGTCCGAGATCGCGCCGGCGAGGTCCCCCTTCGCGCGGCGGGCGTCGCCGCGGGTGGCCCACGCGATGCCGAGCTTCGGGTCGAGCTCGATCGCCTTCCTGGCGTCCGCGATCGCGGCGTCGAGGTCGCGCTTCCAGGTCCGGGCGGAGGCCCGGACGACCCAGGAGACTGCGGACTTGGGGTCGAGCTCGATCGCCCGGGTCGTGTCGGAGATCGCGCCGTCGAGGTCGCGCTTCCCGATCCGTGCGTCCGCGCGCACGGTCCACGCGAAGGCGAGCCCCGGGTCGAGCTCGATCGCCTTCGTGCAGTCCGCGATCGCGCCGTCCCAGTCGGCCTTGTTCTTCTTCGCCTCCGCCGCCGCGAGGAGCTCGGCTGCCGTCTTCCCGCCGGACCGCGGAGCGGGCGGTTCCTCTCTCAGAGAGAGCGCGAGCGCCGCGGCGATCGAGACGGCGACCGCGAGGAGGATGAGGAGGATGAGGAGCGCGGGCGCGGCCTTCCGGCGCGGCTCCCCCTCGAGGGCAGCCCGGAGGAGGGCGGCGTCCGCGAAGCGAAGGGCGGGATCGCTGGCGAGCGCGCGCTCGATCGCGGCGGCGAGCCACGCCGGAGCGTCCTTGCGGACCCGGGCGAGCGGCTCGACCGCCCCTTTCTCGACCCGCTCGGCGAGGACGACCACGCTCTCTCCCTCGAACGCGGGCCGGCCCGCGAGGCACTCGTAGAGGATCGCGCCGAGGGAGAAGACGTCGGCGCGGGGGCCTGCGTCCTTCGCGTTCACGAGCTGCTCGGGCGCCATGTATCCCGCGGTTCCCCGGAAGTCGCCGGTCTTCGAGAGCGAGAGGCTCGCGACCGCGCCCGGAGCGGCCTGGACGAAGTGCTTCGCGAGCCCGAGGTCCGCGACGAGCGGCACGCCTTCTTTCGTGAAGAGGACGTTCTCGGGCTTCACGTCGCGGTGGACGGTCCCGCGCTCGTGGGCCCGCCCGAGAGCGCGCGCGAGCGAGAGCAAGAGAGAGACCGCCTCCTCGATCGCGAGCGGCCCACGACGGAGGCGGTCTCGCAGCGTCCCTCCCTCGAGGAGCGGCATGACGAGGTAGGGCCCTTCTCTCGCATCGCCCGCGTCGAGGAGAGGCACGAACCCCTCGCGCTCTCCGAGCGCGGCGAGCAGCCGTCGCTCGCGCCGGAACCGAGCGAGCGAGTCCTGCCCCGGCCGCCGGAGCAGCTTGAGCGCCACCTCGCGCCCTTCGGGCGAGCGCGCTCGCAGGACGACGCCCACCGCGCCGCGGCCGATCTCGGCGAGCACCTCGTAGGTCCCGATCTTCACGGAGAGAAGATGCTCGAGCGCCCCCTCGCGCGCCAAGGCGAGAAACGTTGGACGAGCGGCGCGGCCCGGTGCACCATGCTCTCCCTGAAAGAGGCCTGCATGCCCCAGCTCTCCGTGAACGAGCACGTCGACCTCGTCATCAAGCTCGACCTCGCCTCTCGCATGAAGAAGCACGGCTTCCGCAAGCGCACGCGCTCCTTCGTGCGAGAGAAGGCCGCGGCCGGCGCGTCACCTCGAGCGATCCAGATCTGCGAGATCAAGGTCGGCGGCTCGAGCTCGGGCCTCGACGGCGTCGTCACCGCGACGCTCGCCCTCTTCTACCCGGAGCTCGTCCCCGTCCTCACGCCGTGGCAGTCCAAGCTCCCCGCGCAGGTCAAGGAGGTGGACGGCCAGGTCCGCGTCCAGGTCGGAGCGCTCGGCCCGTGGAAGGACGCGGCGCACAACTGGCGGATCGACTCGACGACCGACGACGCTGCTCTCGCGAAGGAGCTGGCCGACGCCGTCGAGACGTTCGGCCTCCCCTTCCTCGACGACATGCTCGACTGGGAGAAGATCTCGAAGTGCGAGGCTCCGGGGATCGAGCCCTCGCTCAGGATCCTCGCGCTCCAGAAGCTCGGCAAGAGAGACGACGCGAAGATCCTCCTCGAGCAGACGCTCGCTGCGCGCCCGAAGGAGTACATGGCGATCGCTTCTCTCGCGGGGAGGCTCAAGCTCCCGGTGCCGCAGAAGCCGGCCAAGTAAGAAAAGAAGGCTTTGGTAGACTCTCGCGGATTGGACCTCGTCGCCAACGCCGGCAACACGACTTGCCGCCTCGCTGCCTTCTCGGGGCAGCGCATCGTGGCGCGAGCCGCCGTTCGAGGAGGGCGCTCGCCGAGCGAGATGGAGGCCGAGTGGGACGCTTTCTCCCGGAGCCTCCCCGAGAAGATCGCTCGCGCGGCCGTCGCGAGCGTGAACCCGGCGGTCCTGGCTCCTCTCTCGAAGTGGATGGGAGAGAAGCTCGCGCTCTCTCCGAGCATCCTGGGAGAGACGCTCAGGCCGAAGATCGCGATCGAGGTCGATGCGCCCGAGCGGGTCGGTGCCGACCGGATCGCGAACGCTCTCTGGGCCGCGCGGAACCTGCCCGGGAGAGCGGCGATCGTCGTGGACCTCGGCACCGCGATCAGCTTCTCGGTCGTCTCCTCTCGCGGTGCCTTCGTCGGAGGAGCGATCGCGCCCGGCCTCGGCCTCGGGACGCGTGCTCTCGCGGAAGGGACGGCGCTCCTCCCGCGAGCGAGCGTCTCCAGGGCGCCGCGCGCGATCGGACGCACGACCGCGGCTTGCATCGAGTCGGGCGTCTTCTGGGGAGCCGTCGGGCTCGTCGAGCGCGTGACGAAGATGATGGAAGATGAGCTGGGAGAGAAGGCGACGGTCCTCGCCACGGGCGGCGACGCCGAGCTCGTCGCGAGCGCGACCCGGAGGATCGAGCGCGTCGTCCCCGACATGACGCTCGAGGGAATTCACCTCGCGCTCGAGGAGGCGACTTGAGCGAGCCAGCCCGTCCGTCCGTCGCGCTCCTCACGCCGAGAGGCCGTGGAGGGATCGCGGTACTCGCTCTCGCGGGAGCGGGGAGCTCGGACGTGCTCTCGCGGGTCTTCCGTTCGAGAGGCGAGAAGCCCCCCGCTCCCGGAGAGATCGTGCTCGGGCGGCTCGAGGACCGCTCGGGCCTCGTGGACGAGGTGCTCGCGGCCCGCCCTGTCGCTCCCGAGGAGACGGCGGAGGAGAGGATCGAGATCGGCTGCCACGGCGGGCCCGGCGTCGCGCGCCGCGCGCTCGCCGCTCTCGTCGGGGCGGGCGCTCTCGAGAAGAGTCCGGGCGAGCTCGAGCGCTCCTTCTCCCGGAGAGACACGATCGAGCACGAAGCTCTCGAGAGAGCGCCGCTCGCGCTGACGGAGCTCGCCGCGAAGGTCCTCCTCTCGCAGGCGGCGGGCAAGCTCTCTTCTCGCATCGACTCCCTCCTCGAACGCATCGCGAGAGAAGGGAAGACGGGCGAGCTCGAGGACGAGCTCCTCGCGCTCGAGAAGACCGCGAAGCTCGGGATCGCGTGCTGGAGGCCGCCGCGAGTCGCGCTCTCGGGAAGGCCGAACGCGGGGAAGTCGACCCTGTTCAACGCCCTCCTCGGGAGAGAGCGCGCGATCGTCTCGTCCGAGCCCGGGACGACGCGCGACGCGATCGAGGAGGCGAGCTCGCAGGACGGCCTTCCCGTGAGCCTCGTCGACCTCGCCGGAGCGCGCGACAGCGAGGACCCGATCGAGCGTCAAGGCGTGCGCCGTGGAGCGGAGGAGGCGCAAATGGCCTCTCTCGAGCTGCTCGTCGTCGATATCTCGGTGGCCCAGGACGAGGGGACGCGTGCTTTCGTGGCGGAGCGCGCGAGCGGTGCTCCCGGGCGGACGATCGCGGTGCTCACGAAGCGCGACCTGCTCTCGCCCGAGCTGCGCGCGCACGCGCGGACGAGGATCGCCGCCGCTCTCCCCGAGAGCGTGCGCGTGCTCGAGGTCTCCGCGAAGACGGGCGAGGGCCTCTCCGCGCTCCGGCGAGCGCTCGTCTCGCATCTCGCGGGCACGAGCGAGCCCGAGGCGCTCGCGCTCGAGGCCGTCGTGACGACCGAGAGGCAACGCGCTCTCCTCGAGCGGGCGCGGCTCGTTCTCTCGCGGGGTGAGCGCGACGCGGCCGTCTCTCACATGAAGACGATCAAGGCAGGCGAGCCCGAGCCTCTCTCGACGTGAGAGCGTCGGGCGAGGGCGAGGGCAAGGGCAAGCAAGGCAAGACGGGGGAGCAAATGGGTGGACGAAAGCTGCTCGACGCGAACGGGCTCGGACGAGCGATCGCGAAGCTCGCGGACTCGATCATCGAGAAGGGCAAGACCGAGCCGGTCCAGGGCGAGCTCGCGATCGTCGGGATCCGCCGGCGCGGCGTCCCTCTCGGCAAGAGGGTCGTGGAGGAGCTCGCGAAGCGCACGGGAAAGAAGCCGCTGTTCGGCGCGCTCGACATCACGCTCTACCGCGACGACCTGACGCTCGTCGCCGAGCAGCCGATCGTCTCGGGCTCGGAGGTGGAGTTCCCCGTCGAGGGGAAGCGCGTCGTCCTCGTGGACGACGTGCTGTTCACCGGGAGGACCGTGCGCGCGGCGATCGACGCGCTCCTCGACCTCGGGCGGCCGAAGAAGATCGAGCTCGCGGTCGTCGTGGACCGCGGGTGGCGCGAGCTGCCGATCGAGGCGAACCACGTCGCCGAGCGCGTCCAGACCACGCTCCGCGAGGTCGTGAAGGTCCACGTGAAGGAGCAGGACGGCGACGACGGCGCCGAGATCGTGACGGCGCAGGAGGACGTAAAGTGACCCCCGAGGCCGCGCGCGACGAGCGGACGAAGGAGACGGGCTCGGGCGAGGGCCCCGCGCTCCCCGAGGACGTGCGGCCTCGCTGGACGCGGAAGCACCTCCTCGGCCTCGAGGAGCTCTCGAAGGACGAGATCGAGGTCGTCCTCGACACGGCGGAGCGCTTCCGCGAGATCTCGACGCGCTCCGTGAAGAAGGTCCCGGCGCTGCGCGGGCGCGTCGTCGTGAACCTCTTCTTCGAGGCCTCGACGCGGACTCGCGTGAGCTTCGGCCTCGCGGCGCAGCGCCTCTCGGCCGACGTGGTCGACTTCCAGAAAGAAGGATCCTCGTCCGAGAAGGGCGAGACGCTCATCGACACGGCGAAGAACATCGAGGCCATGGGAGTGGACGTGTTCGTCGTCCGCCACGAGGCCTCGGGCGCTCCCTGGAACCTCGCGCGGCATCTGAAGACCTCGGTCGTGAACGCCGGCGACGGCTCGCACGAGCACCCGACCCAGGGCCTCCTCGATATCTTCACGATCCGGCAGGCGAAGGGCCGCGTCGCCGGGCTCGAGGTCGCGATCGTGGGAGACATCGCTCACTCCCGCGTCGCTCGCTCGAATATCTGGGGGCTGCTCAAGCTCGGGGCGAAGGTCACCGTCGTCGGCCCCTCGACCCTCGTTCCCTCGCGCTTCCGCGAGCTGGGAGTCGCCGTCTCTCACGACCTCGACGCCGTCTTGCCCAGGGTCGACGTGATCAACATGCTCAGGATCCAGCGAGAACGGCAAGCCGGCATGAGCTTCCCGTCGATCCGCGAATACTCGCGCCTGTTCGGCCTCACCCGCGCTCGCTTGAAGAGAGCGAAGCCGGACATCTCGATCATGCATCCCGGCCCGATCAACCGCGGCGTCGAGATCGCTCCCGAGGTCGCGGACGGGCCGAGCTCTCTCGTCCTGAAGCAAGTCGAGAGCGGGCTCGCCGTCCGCATGGCCGTGCTCTATCTCGTCGTCGGCGGGAAGCCTGCTGTGCGAGGCGCGGAAGACAAATGAACGCGAAGGCGCAAAGGCGCGAAGGCGCAAAGAGGTCCAGATGGAGCTGACGCGACCGCGGGCGATTCCCTCTCGAGCAGAGGAGGAGGCTGCCAAGGCAAGCGTGCACGCGGCGTATCTCGTGCACGGCGAGCTCGGTCCGGGATTGCTGGAAAGCGTCTATGAAACGTGCTTCTGTTACGAGTTGACTCAGGCCGGTCTCCCCTTCAGCCCGACAGGTGCGCGTACCGATCATTTACAAGAAGCTGACCTTTCGAGTCGGATTCCGCGCGGACGTGATCGTGAACGATCTTGTTGTGTGCGAGCTCAAGGCATTTGCAGACGACAACAAGGTGTTTGCCGCACAACTCCTTACCTATCTCAAGCTCACACGCAAGCGGCTTGGTCTCGTCATCAACTTCAACGTGCCTCTCATACGAAAGGGTATCCAGCGTGTCGTTCACTCTTGAGCCCTTGGCGCCTTTGCGTCTTTGCGTCTTTGCGTTCTCGGTCTCCTGTGAGGTCCTGAAAACATGAGCGAGCGCCTGTTGATCGAAGGCGGCCGTGTCGTCGATCCCGCGAGAGGAGTCGACGGCAGGCTGGACGTGCTCATCGAGGACGGCCAGATCCGAGCTCTGGCGCCGGGCCTCGGCGGGAAGGGCGAGTACGCGCGGGTGATCGACGCGCGCGGGCTCGTCGTGACGCCGGGGCTCGTCGACATGCACGTCCACCTGAGAGAGCCCGGCAACGAGGAGGAGGAGACGATCGCATCGGGCGCGGCGGCGGCGGCGGCGGGAGGGTTCACGTCGGTCGCGGCCATGCCGAACACGGATCCCGCCGTCGACAACGAGGCCGCCTGCGAGTTCCAGGTCAACCAGGGGAGACGCGCGGCGAAGGCGCGCGTCTATCCGATCGGCGCGATCACGAAGGGAAGAAGAGGCGAGGAGCTCGCCGAGATGGGAGGCATGGTGCGAGGAGGAGCCGTCGGCTTCTCCGACGACGGCTCTCCCGTGAGGAACGCCGAGGTCATGAGGCGAGGGCTCCTCTACGCGAAGATGTTCGACAAGGTCGTGATCGACCACGCCGAGGACCCCGACCTCGCGGGCAAGGGAGTCATGCACGCGGGGCTCGTCTCCATGATCCTCGGCCTCTCGGGGAAGTCGTCCGCGTCCGAGGAGGTCATGGTCGCTCGCGACATCACCCTCGCCGAGATCACGGGAGCGCGGCTCCACATTGCTCACGTGTCCACCGAGGGCTCGGTCGAGCTCGTCCGGGGCGCGAAGGCACGCGGGATCAAGGTCACGTGCGAGGCGACGCCGCACCACTTCTCTCTCACGGACGAGGCGGTGCGCTCGTTCGATCCGAACTTCAAGAAGAACCCGCCGCTCCGCACGGGAGACGACGTGCAGGCGATCCTCGACGGCCTGAAGGACGGCACGGTGGACGCGATCGCGAGCGACCACGCGCCTCACTCGCGCGAGGCGAAGGAGGTCGAGTTCCAGGACGCTCCGAACGGCGTCACGGGCCTCGAGACCATGGTGCCCGTCTCCTACACGCGCCTCGTCGAGGAGCGTGGGCTTCCGCTCGCGAGGCTGGTCGAGCTCCTCTCGGTCGGGCCGGCGAAGATCCTCGGGATCGCGGGAGGCTCGCTCGCCCCGGGAGCGCCGGCGGACGTGACGGTGCTCGACCTCGAGACGGCGCACGCGATCGACGTGGAGACGTTCCGGTCGAAGAGCCGGAACTGTCCCTTCCGCGGCTGGCCCGTGCGTGGCCGCGCCGCCTTCACTCTCGTGGGCGGCCGCGTCGTCCACGAGCTCGCGGCCGTCGCAGCTCCGAGTGCGCCCCAGTGATTTTCTTGGCGCCTTGGCGCCTTGGCGTTTAATTCTCTTCCCATGAGCCCGAAGTCACCGCGCAAGAGGATCCTGCTCACGAACGACGACGGCGTGCGCGCGGAAGGCCTCCGCGCGGCTTACGCGGAGCTCACGAAGATCGCCGACGTGACCGTCGTCGCTCCGACGGAGCAGCGGAGCGGCATGTCTCACACGATCACGCTCGAGCAGCCCCTGCGAGCGAAGCCGCTCGCGGACCTCCCGGGGTTCATGGTCGACTACACGCCCGTCGACTGCGTCAAGCTCGCCCTCAAGGTCCTCCTCAAGGAGAAGCCGGACCTCGTCGTCTCCGGGATCAACCAGGGAGCGAACGCCGGCCACCTCGTTCACTACTCGGGGACCGTGGGCGCCGCGGTCGAGGCCGTGCTCAACGACGTCCCGGCGGTCTCGTCGAGCCTTTGCGGGTGGGCGAAGGTCGACTTCGGCTTCGCCGCTCGCGTCACGCGGGAGCTGTGCTCGCGCGTCCTCTCCGGCCTGCCTCTCCCACCGAACGTCGTCCTGAACATCAATGTCCCGAACGTGCCGGAGAGCCTGATCAAGGGCTACCGCTGGTGCCGCCAGAGCCAGCGCATGCTGAGAGACGAGTACGACACGCGCACCGACCCTCGCGGACAGCCCTACCACTGGCTCACCGGTGTCTTCGACTTCGAGGGCGGCACTCCCGACGACGACCTGACCGCCGTGAAGGAGGGCTACGTCGCTCTCACGCCCCTCACCGTGGACTGGACGCACGAGAGGACGATGGCCCTTCTCCGCGAGTCCGGGCTCGCGGACGGTCTCGCGCCCTGAGTGCTACTTCCTGGGCTCCGTCGAGCCGCCCTGGCCGTCGGGTTTTCTCGTCTGCTCCTTGGGCGGCGAGCCCTCGAGCGCGACCTCGTCCGGCTTCTGCCCCCACTCCGCTCGATCGCCGTTCCCGAAGCCCACGAGCTCGTGCTCGCTCGTGGTCGCGGTGCCGCCGCCGCCGGCCTTGACGGCGACGGTCATGGCGACGACCCCCGCGCCCGGAACGTCCCGGGAGAGCCAGAGGACGTAGCTCGACGTGCTCGCGACCGCGATCATCCCGGGAGCCACGGGCCTCGAGCGCACCACGATGAACGTGACCTTCGAGCAGGCGAGCGCCCTCGCGCCGACGGTCTTCTTCTCGCTCTCGACCTTGAGGCCCGAGAGGGGCTCGCTCGTCCAGAGGGCGAGGAGGTCGGCGAGCTTCGAGCCCGAGGACGCGAAGGCGTCGTCCTGCGGTTTCTTCGTCGTCCCGCGCACCGTCCTCGTCTCGGTCGAGACGGTCACGAGGCTGCTCGTGACGCTCGCGATCCGGTAAGTCTCGAGCGAGCGCTCGGGCGTCTCCTCGGGGCTCGCGTGCTCCGTCACGAGGAGACACTCCCAGTCGCCGGGCTTCGCGTTCTCGAACGGGCGGAACGGGAGCTCGGCGTTCTCCGGCTGCGTGGGCTCGGGCTTCTTCTCCTCCTTCCCTTGCGCGAAGACGATCGCGAGGGAGAAGAACGAAGCGCAGAGGAGGGCGAGGACGCGGGTGCTCATGGACACGACGAGAGAGTAGCCTGGCCGCTCCGGCCTAGCGAGGGCCGGCGATCCGCTCGTCTTGCGCGAGGCGCACGACGGCCGCGAGCGGAGCCGCCGGTCCGAGCGCGAGGATCCGGTCGCGCACGGCGCGCGCCGCCTCCTCGCCTCGGCGCTCGAGCGCGCGCCGTTCGAGACGCTCGAAGGCGCGCGCGCCGAGGAGGTAGCCGGCGTAGTAGCCGGCGCGCTCCTTGTAGCGGTCGACCTCGTCCTCGGCGACGGAGCGGTCGAACGCCACGTCTCGCTGGAGTCGCGCGATCGCCTCCTCCCGCGAGAGCGCGCCCGTCTGGAGCCCCACGTCGAGGATCACCCGGAGCGCGCGCCAGCGCCTCATGCGCACGGGCGTGAGCCTCGCCTCGATCGGCTCGTCGAAGTAGCCCGCTCGCGAGAGGAAGCCCTCGACGAACAGCCCCCAGCCCTCGGTCGTCGGGCCCTCGTAGGGAAGGTGGCGGAGCCCGTCCTTCGAGCGCGCGGCGCACGAGAAGTGGAGGTGATGCCCCGGGATCCCCTCGTGCGCGGAGACGCCGCGGATCCAAAGGCGCCACGACTCGCGCCTCCGCGAGAGCGCGCCCGCGTCGCTCCCGCGGGAGGAGGTCACGACGTAGTGGCCGAGCTCGTTCCTCCAGCCCACGGGAATGTAATGTCCGAACGGCGTGCGCGAGCGCGGGTCGCCCTCGTCCACGCGGAGGCTCGCCTCCACTCCTTCCGGGATCGTCACGAGAGCGTGCTCGCGCGCGAAGACCGCGGACCGTCTCGACTCCTCGCGCGCGATCGCGACGGGGTCCTCGCGCGAGCCCTCCTCCTTGAGCCGCTCGACGAGGGCGACGAAGGAGGGAGAGCCGGCGGCGACGGCGATCTTCTCCATGGCCTCGCCCGCGACCCGCGATTCTTCCTCGGCGAGCGAGACGAGCTCCTCGAGAGTCCCTTCCCAGCCCGAGATCGCGCGGAGCAGCCTCGAGTGATTCCTCGCGGCCTTCGTGGGAGGAGGTCTCTGCGCGAGGGCCTTCTCGCGGGCGGCGAGAGAGCGCGCGAGGGCCTCGAGGCTCGCCCTCGCGGGGCCTCGCTCGAAGCGCTCGCGCTCGAGGGCGAGGTCGGACCTCGCGGCGGTGATCTCGTCCGGGAGGAGATCGAACACGGAGAGCGAGAGCCGCTCGATCCTCCGCGCGAGCGCCGCTTCGTCGCTGCTGCCCTCGCGCGGGGCCGCGCCTTTCCTGAGCCGCGACGGCTTCCCTTCGCAGCGAGAGAGGCCGCGGGAGACGGCGGAGGCGAGCCGTTCTCTCAGGACCTCGCGTCGTGCGAGCGAGTCTCCCGTGAGAACGGCGGTGCCGATCGACTCGACGTCTTCCTGGAGAGCGCACGTCTCCTCGAGCGCGGCCGGGTCTTCCGTGAACTCGAAGGAAGCGCGGCGGTCGAGGTAGGCGCGCACGGCCCGCGAGAGCGCGTCGCTCGCGCGCGCGTCCGCCGCGGGCGCCTGCCTCGCGAGCGCGAGCACGCCCGCCGCCGCGAGACCGGCGAGAGAGAGCGCTCGGAAGATGGTCGCTCTCACGAGAGGCGCGACTTCGTCTTGACCTTGACGTGGGCGGCGGCGCTCACGCGAGCGGTCGCCTCGACGGGCACGCCGTCCGACGTGGCGATCACCTTGACGTGGTCCTTCTTCCCTTCCTGGAAGTGCTGGAGCTGGACGTGGACGACTCGGATCGTGCCCACGGCGTCCTTGAGGGTGAACGCGACCTCCTTCGCTTTCTTCAAGGACACGTCTTCCTCCCGGCTCGAGGAACGCGGCGTCAGGGGCGGTACCACCAGACGTCGCGCCAGCGTACACCGAGGTTCCCCGACCAGCCACCGACGATGACGGCTGTCGCGTCCATGAGGACGAACGCGCATCCCGCACGCCCGGGAGGCGCGGAAGGAGAGCGGTCCGGGACCCTGAGCTCCCACGCGTTCCGCTCGGGGTCGTAGGCCCACACGTCCGAGTACTTCGTGTCGTCGAGGCCGAGGCCGCCGAAGATGAGCATGCGCTTTCCGTCCCAGATCGCGCCGAGGCCTTGTCTCGCGGGCGGCGCACCGGCGCTCACCGAGGCGGGACTCTCACTCGCGAGTTCGACACGGCATGACGCCCCCGTACGGCGAGGGCGGACGTCTTCAGGACGCGACATGGCGGGAGCCTATCCGCGCGAGCGGCGCGACGCTCACGCTCCGCCGGAGCCGAGCTCCAGGCGGTAGCGGCCGTCTTTCCGGGAAGCCCAGAGCTTCACGTCGGCGCTCTCGCCCGATGGGCGGAGGAAGCGGTCGTACTCGCGCTGCCGGAGCCAGAAGACCTCCTCGACCTCGCCCTTCGGGTGAGCTCGCTCGTTCACGTCACGGTCGAGCCTCACCGCGAGCTCGTCGAGAGGCGGCCCGTCGAGGAAGACGGTCAGGTCGTAGCTCGCGCCGAGCTCGGGGTAGAGCGCCACGAGCCCTTCCACGATGACGAGAGGAGAGACGGCGAACGGCTGCTCGACGCTCCTCCGTCCTTCGGGCGTCTCGAGCCGCACGAGGACCGATCCCGCCTCGCCCCGAGCGATCCTCGAGATGTCGCCCGCGAGGCGCGGGAGGTCGTTCGCGGCCGGGTTCGGGCCCGTGATCCCGCGCCGCCTCCTCTCGGGACGCGCCATCATGTAACCGTCGGTCGCGAGGACCCCCGCGGACACGCTCGATCGCGCGGCGAGCTCGCGCGCGAGCGTCGTCTTTCCGGTCGCGGCCGTGCCGCCGATCGCGACGATCGCGAGGGGAGCGCTCCGCCCGAGCGAGCGCCCGCGCTCGATCGCCGCCTCGATCCGCCGCGAGAGCTCGGCGGCCGCGCTCGTCTCCCCTGTCGAAAGGGACATCGATGCTTCCTCTATAACGCTTCGTTCGCACGCGCGCCGCTCCGAGCGGGCGGGCGCTCTTTGCGGCGTGCGGAACTCGCAGGCCGGAGTCATAATCGTCCTCGCGATGGATCGGACACCCCGAGGCGAATCCATGCGGTCTCTCCCGAATCTGCTCGCCGTCCTGGCGTGCGCGGCGGCCCTCTCGGGCTGCGCGGCGCCAGCGGAGCGCGGCGTCGCGCCGGACCTCGAACCGCCGCCCGCGCGCGCGGACGCTCCTCTCACGAAGGTCGAGGCGCTCGACATCGTCACGCACGCCCGCGACACGGACCACGCCGTGAAGAGCCTGGACGAGCACCGGCTCGCGTTCGCGCTCGACGAGACGACCTTCGACTGGTTCCGCGAGAACGGCGCGGCGCCCGAGGTCATCGACTACCTGAAGAAGCGCGCGCGCGTCGACTGGGACGGTCTGCGAGGCGACGTCGACCCGACCGCTCCCGAGGGGTCGGGCTACGTCGACCCGCGCCGCGGCTTCGACGACTTCGCCGGGAGAGACCGGCGCGACTTCTCGCCGCGCTCCGTCGATCCCTTCGAGGTCCCGCCCCGCGACTCGCCCTTCGAGCGCCGGCTCGAGGATCGGGACCGGAGCACGATCTTCCTCCCGCGCTGATGCTCCCCTGGAGATGATGCGTTGAGCACGGGCATGCTCACCGGCCTGGGCGCGCTCGCCCTCGCGATCGTCTTCCTCGCGCTCCTCATCCTGCGGGAGGGCGCTCGCAGGCGCGCGTGGTTCGCCGCCGCGGACGCCGCGCTCGGCGAGGACTTCGGGCCGTTCGTCTCTCCCGAGGACCTCTCGGACAGCCTCGCGAGCGAGGGGAGGATCGACGGCGCGAAGGCCCGCTTCGCGGCCGACAACACGACGACGCACGCGCGGCTCGAGGTCGCGCTCCCAGACGGCGTCGACCGCGGGGCGGTCTTCGACTTCGTCGTGCGAGAGAGCCGGAACGCGATCGAGACCGGCACCGAGGCGGTGACCGCCGGCTACGACCTCGAGACCGAGAGGATCGTCGTCAAGGAGCGCGCGACTCCGGACGCCGCGGCGACCGTCCGCGCTCTCGTCGAGGAAGCGCGGGCCTTCCAGGCCGCGCTCCCCTCGCTCCTCGCGAAGCGCGCGGAGAAGGTCGCCGCCTCGGAGAAGAGCGTCATGGGAGAGCTCGCGGGCGAGGGCGGCCGTCACGCGAAGCTCGGGATCGGGCTCGCGCTCCCTTCCGAGGAGTGGGAGCGCGCGCGGGTCGGGAGCACCGCGATCGAGTGGGAGAGGAACGTCCCCGAGGGCTCGCAGCCGGCGACGCTCCGGCTCGCGGGAGTGCCTCAGGACCCGGCGCTGGGCGAGCCGGCGGCTCGCGATCGACTGCTCGGTCGTCTCGCCCTCGTCTTCGTGGAGGGACTCCCGGACGGATCCTTCGAGGAAGCGGCGCCCGTGCCTTCGGCCGTGGCCGTGGAGCCGGTCGACGGCCTCGATGCGCACGAGGCGACCGTCGACTTCCTCTGCGAGATCGACGTGAGGGAAGGTGAGACCGAGCGCAGGCCTTATCGCTACGTGGCGAGAGCGATCTTCGCTCCCTGGGCAGTCGTGGTGGTCTCGGTCGAGGCTCCGCGCGACGAGGCCGTCCCGCTCCTCGACCGCGCGCTCTCGGGGGCGACCCTCGTGGCGCCGGCGGACGGGACGGGGCCGGAGCCCTGATTTTTTGGGGGTGCGAGGAGGAGGCCGCCTCGTGTAGCTTTCTCTCAGGCACGAGCCATGGGGGCGCGACAGTGAAGCGACGAAGACCCGGCGCCAGCTCGGGCGGCGGCAGCGGCCGCCGGCGAATCCCGAGCTCTCGGAAGAAGGACGACGACGCCGAGGACGAGGACGAGGGCCAGGACGAGGAGGAGGAGGACGAGGAAGAAGCCCCACGCCGCCGCCGCGGCGGCGGCCGCGACCGCGACGAGGACGACGGCGCCGACGAGGAGAAGAAGAAGCTCACGCTGGTCTTCGTCATCGCGATCCCCGTCGTCCTCATCCTGATCGTCGCCATGGTCGCCATGAGCGGCGGCGGCGAGGAGAAGCCCACGAAGGAGCCCGACGTCAAGGGGCCCGAGCTCAAACAGGTCGAGGTCGACGTGAAGTCGATCCAGAAGCTCTACGACGACGCGAAGGCCCTCTTCAAGCAAGCCGAGGGAGAGAGCGACGGTCCGAAGAAGGTCAGCCTCCTGAGGCAGGCTCAAGGGAACATGACCGAGGCCATGAACAAGATCAACTCGGCTCAGGAGCGGGCGAACTCCAGCGGCAACGTCGCCGGCTCCTCGTTCGGCGCGCTCGAAGGACTCCAGAGCGAGATGAGCCGGTTCAGCACCGTCCTCAGGAAGGCGATCGCGGAGGCCATGGCCTCCCAGGGCGGGTAGCGCGCGCGCGAGCCCCGTCGCCGGCGAGCGAGTCCGTCTCAGCTCGTCTCTCTCAGAGCATCGATGAGAGCCTTCATGTCCTCGGGCACCGGCGCAAGGAGCTCGAGCCGCTCGCCCGTCCTCGGGTGAGGGAGCGCGATCCTCCTCGCATGGAGCGCGTGGCGCGAGATCGCGGGCTTCTCCGCTCCGGGGGGCCACGACCGCGGCTCGCCGTCCCCGTAGAGGGGGTCGAGGAGCACGGGGTGCCCGATCGAGCGGGCGTGGACGCGGATCTGGTGCTGCCTCCCCGTCTCGAGGTCGAAGCGCACCGCGCTCGCTTCCAGGAATCGCTCGAGGACGCGGAAGCGCGTCGCCGATGGGAGCCCGTCCTCGCGGACCGTCATGAGGGTCTTGATCCGACCGTGTGGGTCGGGGCCGATCGGCGCGTCGATCCGGCCCTCGTCCGGCTCGAGCCGTCCTCTCACGACGGCGAGGTATTCCTTCTCGACCGAGCGGGCCTCGAAGATGTCCTGGATCCGCGCCCGTGCGCGGTCGTCCTTCGCGACGATCACGACGCCGGACGTCTCGCGGTCGAGGCGGTGGCAGATCTTCGGCATGACCCGCGGCTCCGCCTTCCCGCGGCGGAACCTCCAGTGGAGCGCCTGGATCAGCGTGTTCACGCGCTTCTTGCCCACGGGGTGGACGATCATCCCGGCGGGTTTCGCGATCGCGATGAGGTCGTCGTCCTCGTAGAGCACGACGAGGCTCGCCGCGAGCTCCTCGTGCCGGACCTCCTCGACCGGAGGAGGGACGCGGACCGTCACGCGGTCTCCCCGGGAGACGCGCGCCGCCTTCCGGGTGCGCGGCTCTCCCCGCACGAGCACGCGGCCCAGGGCGATTAACTCGTGAAGGACCGTGCGCGAGCGCCAGGGAAAGTGGACCTGGAGGAAATGGTCGAGCCGCGTCCCGTGCTCGTCTTCCGTGACGACGTACTCGCAGGCCTCGGGAGGAAGCGAGAGGTCGCGAGGAGGCCTCCTCGGCGTCCGCTTCCTCTTCCGCGCTCTCCGGGGCATGGCTCCGCGAGGAGTCTAAGCGGGATCGGAGCGTTTCCATCAAACGTTCCGGCCCTCCACGCATCGTCGAGGGCGACGCCCTGAAAGCCGCAGCCGATGGGGCCTGCCGGGGGGGAACGAAACTTGCACTTTCGACTCGACTTGGCGGGAGTCCAGAGAGGGGAACGGGCGTGGAATCCGATCTCGAGGAGCCGGGCAAACGCCCGGCTCGGCCGCCCGACGATCCGGACGAGAAAGAGGAGTCCCGCCCCGACGTCCTCCGCGAGGCCGACCGCGCGATCGAGGAGAGCCGGTCACTCAGGAAGATGCTCGAGGCGTTCCTCGCCATGTTCCGCTCGAAGAAGAACCACGACGCCGGGGACGAGCAGCGCGAGGACGGCAAGAAGAGTCGCGCGGACGAGCGCGGCTCCGGTCCCCGTTCGTAGAAAGTCTCTCCGGGGCGACGCGGGCTCGCGCGCTGCGGGTAACCTTGGCCGACGTCATGGGCACGACGCCGGAACGGAAGCCGCCCTCGCCAAAGGCGAGCGGAGATCGGGGCGAGTCGCGACTCGCCGGCGGCGCGCCTCCGCGCGCCCGAGGGGGGAGAAGGCCGTGAAGCTCCCGCTCGCGGTCGCGCTCGTGCCCGACCCGGACGTGTGGCGCGTCTCCGGCGCAGGCCGGACGCTCATCGCGCGGCGCCGCGCGAACGGACGGATCGCGTGGGCCTCGCTCACGTTCGACCTGAAGCGGCCTGGCTCCATGGTCCTTTTCGGAAACCTGGAGGCGGAGGAGGGCGCGTTCGAAGAGATCCTCGACGCGCTCTACCAGATCGAGGACGCGCGCCCCGTGATCGGCGGAGAGGAGCGCCTCGCGTCGCGCTTCACTTTCGGCGCGTTCGCATGGGCTCGCTCGCGCGGGTGCGACCTGGGAGAGGTCGAGCCCGAGCTCCTCGCGGTCTTCGGCCGCCCGATCGCGGACGATGCCGCGCTCCGGGGCATGTTCTCGGAGCAAGACGGGCTCTGCACGAAGGCGCTCCTGGAGCGCTGCCGCGAGGAAGCGGACGCCGCGCTCCCCGAGGGCCAGTCCCTCGCGGTGAGGGTCGTGGTCGCCTTCCGGCTCGCCCAGCCCTCCGCTTTCCGGCGCGCGCTCGAGGTGGACCAGGACTTCCAGGCAGGCAAGGAGAGGGACGGCAACTTCTCCTGGCGCCCCGAGTGCGCGGGGTCGAGGGAGCTCGGGCTCATCGCGCTCGACTCGGAGGGTCTCGCGGCGGAGACGGTCTCGCTCGACCTCGGCGGCCGCCTCTGCGCGCGGGTCAAACGGCTCGCGGAAGGAGGAGCCGAGCTCCTCCGGGCGGAGCTCGAGACGCCGTGAGCTCTTGGACTGACCCTTTGCCGGGATTGCGCCCCGGGCTGCGCCCCCCGCATTCCCCCTGCAGAGCCTCATCCGAGCTGCTCTCCAGTCAGCCCGATTCGGCCAACACCCTCTGCGCGCCGAGACGCGCGGCACGTTCCTTCGCGCCCGTCGTTCACCTTCTCCGGCCAACACCCTCTGCCACGCCGAGACGCCGCGCTTGCTGCCCTCGAGCGAGCTCAGCTCGTCCTCGCCGCTCTCTCGACCATCCGGAGCACCCGCCTCGCGCAGAAGGCGGCGCCGTCCGTCCGGATCGCGGTCGTGGGAGCCGGCATCGCGAACGCCGACTCGAGCGCCGGCGTCCACCAACCCTCCAGGAGCTGCTCGACCGAGAGGCTCGCGTGAGGCAAGTGGCTCGCGATCGCGCGCACGAGGATCGGGAACTCGCGGAAGTCGCCGCGAGGCGTGAGGACGAACGTGCGCCGCGAGAGCACGGCCTCCGCCACGGTGCCATATCCCGGCTTCCCGAGGAGAGCGTCGGCCGCGAGGACGAGGTCCTGGTGCGGAAGGTCGTGATCGATGGGCAAGGCCGCGAGGTTCTCGGCCGTCTCCTTGGGGTTCGCGAAGCACACGAAGAAGAACCCCGGGTTCGCTCGCGCCGCGCGCGCGAGGTCGATCCCGTCGCCGAAGCCTCCGAACGAGAGCAAGACGACCCGCCGGCGCTCGCCCGCCGGCAAGGGGAGCAGCTTCCGCGCGGCTTCCCGCGAGCGAGTCGGAGCCCGCACGACGAGCGGCACCCTCTCGCGCCGCGGAAAACGGTTGAGACCGCCCGAGAAAGGCGGAGCGAGGAGCAGCGTCGCCCGCGCCTCGGCCTCGGCGAGCCGCATCGCGAGGCTCGCGAAGATCGGCCTGTCCTTCTTGTAGTTGTCGTAGATCCAGCTCCACGGGAAGTTCGCGAGCCCGACCGCCTCGAGCTTCGCGCGCGACGCCGCCTCGAACGCGAGCGGCGGGACATCCCCGTACACGAGGGAGGCTCCGAGCGATCGGATGGCGTCCGCCTCGGCGGTCGCGCTCCGCTCGAGCCCGTCCACGTGCTGCGCGAGGGCCTCCTCCGTCGCGTCCAGGTCTAGCTCGATCGGCCCTCGCTGGACGATCCCGGGCCCCACGTCGACCTCGGTCACGCTCGCGGCCCACCTCGCGCGCCGCGCGAGCATGAGGGCGCGGTCGTTCGTGCGGACGTGGACCGGGACGCCTTCCTTCGCGACGAGCGAGAGCACGGCCTCGCTGCGAGTGAAGTGACCGAAGCCGTGCCCGCTTACGTAAGCGACGAGGACCTTCTTCACGCGGCGGTCAGCATTCGCCGAAGGCGAATGCGATGGTGCCATGATTCACTTGCGCCCTGCGGCCCTTCGCACATCGGTCCAACACATCCTCCCGCCGCCAGGCGCTAGTGGATTCTAACGGCTCGGCTCCGGCCACGGGCAGCCTTGCGCGGCGAGCTGGCGGCGCGCCGCCTCGAGCCAGCCTCGATTCGCGGCCGGGCTCGCCGGGCTCGGGTGGAGGACGGTCCCGATCGGGAGAGAGAGCCCCGCGGGCTCGAGCGCTCGCGCGACCCGCTTCGTCGTCCAGGCCCCGACTCCCACGACACGCGCGGGCGCGAGCGCGCGGACCGCCGCAACGAGGTGCTCGTCGCACGCACGGAGGATCCGCGGGAGCCACGACGAGGGCAGCTTGTCCGGCGTCACGTTGGCTCCCGTGTCCTTCTTCAAGAAGAGAAGCGGACAGTGATTCGCGACGAAGAATCGCTGGAAGAAGGCCTCGGGCGAGCCGAAGCAGCTCCGGACGCCGCCCCAGAGGCGCTGGCCGCTCACCTCGCGGCGAGGGCTCGCGAAGCCGAGCACGCGGAAGCGCGCGTGCTCGACGCGCGGGCGCCCGACCGCCCGCTCGACTCCCAGGAAGGCGCGCACGAGCCCGGGGTCGCCGAAGGGCACTCCCGTCTGCCCCATTCCCCACGGCCCCGGGTTCATGCCCACGAGGAGCGCCTCGATCCCTTCCCTCGCGTGAGCCGTGAGGTAAGCCTCGTGGCTCTCCCATGCATATTCGAGAGGAGAGAGGACGAGCACGTCTCCCCGTGCTCCCACGAAGGGCGCGAGAGCGTCCGCGAGCTTCCGCGCCGACGCAACGAGGGCTCGCACGGTCCGGGCCGTCTTCGTACGCGGGGCGGCGCGGCCCGCGTCTCTCCCCGTTCTCGCCAAAATCTCCTCCTCGCCGCGAGCGCCTTGTATAGTGTGCGGCCGCCTCCGAGCGCCCCGCGAACAGGAGTCACCATGCTACCTCCCGGAGAGACGCCGCTCGCTCTCGGCCGCGCCGCGCCGGCGCCGATCGAGCCCACGAAGGACGAGATCAAGGCGCTCGTGCGCCGGCTCGACATCGAGATGCCGCCCACGGACAACGTCCTCGCTTACATCGTCGCGAGGGCCGTCTTCGACGGCGACTCCGTGAACGAGCTGCTCAAGATCTCGCGCGCGCTGGGCCACGTCATGAGGCGGCCGGCCTCGCACGCGCTCCAGATCCTCACGCCCGCGCTCAAGCGATCGGGGGCGCGGCAGCTCTTCGGCCTTGTCCGCCGCGCGCTCGAGGCCGAGGCGAAAGAGCGCTGAGCGCCGCGATCCTCTCAGGAAGGGAACGACCGCTGGAAGATCTGCTGAACAAGCGCGTGGTGCTCGTGACCGGCAAGGGAGGCGTCGGCCGGAGCTCGGTGACGGCCGCGATCGCGACGCTCGCCGCGCGCCGCGGCGTGCGCGTCCTGGTCACGGAGATCGGCGAGGTCGGGAGCGAGCACTCGCCGCTCGCGCGCCTCTTCGGCCGCGAGAGGCTCCCGGACTCGGTCGAGACGATCGCTCCAGGGATCTCGGGCTCTCTCCTGCTCTCGCACGTCGGGCAGACCCTGTTCCTGTCGTCGGTCCTGAGAGTGAAAGCTCTCGCACGCGCGGCGCTCTCGTCGGATGCCCTGCGCCGGCTCCTCTCGGCGGCGCCGTCCTTCCGGGAGATGGGGATCTTCTATCACCTGCTGTCTTACCTGAGAGAGGAGCGGAGGGAAGGCGGGCACGCGCACGAGCTCGTCCTGATCGACATGCCGGCGACGGGGCACACGCTCGCTCTCACGGGCCTTCCCGAGATCCTCCTCAAGCTCGTCTCGAGGGGGCCGATCGCGACGGCGCTCAGGGAAGGGCAGTCTCTCCTGAACGACCCGCGCACGGGAGCGGCCTACGTCGTGACGCTCCCCGAGACCCTCCCCGTGAGCGAGGCGCTCGAGCTCCTGGACGGGCTCGCGAAGACGAAGATGCCCGTGGGCGGAGTGATCCTGAACCGCATGCCCGAGGACCCCTTCACGAAGGCCGAGCGCGAGGCGCTCCGTCCTCTCCTCGAGAGCCGTCCGCTGTTCGGCTCCGAGGGATTCGACCGCACGGAGGAGTGCCGGCGAGCCGTCGCGCGCCTCGACGAGATCTCCGTCCCTCTCGTCACGATCCCCGAGGCCACGGAGGACGGCCCGGGCCTCGTCGACTTCATGGCCCAGGCGCTCGAGAGGAACGGCGGCGCGCGGCGCGCGACCGCCGAGCCCGCCCGAGAGCGCGCGCCTTGAGCAAGGCTCCGCCGACCTTGGAGTCGCTCGTGCGCGACCTCCAGATCATCGTCTGCTGCGGCGCCGGCGGCGTCGGGAAGACGACGACCGCCGCCGCCCTCGCGCTCGCGGGAGCGCGCATGGGGCGGCGCGTCCTCGTCCTCACGATCGACCCGTCGCGGCGGCTCGCGGAGACGCTCGGCGTCGCGCGGAACCCGCCCCGGCCCGTGCCGCTCCCCCAGGACCGCCTGACCGCGGCCGAGATCGTCCTGCCCGCTTACCTCGAGGCGTGGATGCTGGACCCGAAGCTCATCGCGGACGAGGCCGTGCGCCGCCTCACGCGCACGGAGGAGGAGGCGGAGCGGATCCTCAAGAACCGGATCTACCAGCAGGTCACGGCCATGGTCGCGGGCATGCACGAGTACACCGCCATGGAAGCGCTCCACGAGCTCGTGAGAGAAGGGCGCTACGACCTGGTCGTCCTCGACACGCCGCCTTCCCGGAACGCGCTCGACTTCCTCGAGGCGCCGGGGCGGCTCGCGAGCTTCCTCGACGGGAAGATCTTCCGGCTCTTCTTGCCGAAGGAAGGCGGGATCATCCGGCGCGCGGCGTCCGCTCTCGTGAACCGAGTCCTCCAGGGAGTGTTCGGGGCCGAGTTCGCAGGGGACCTCACGGTGTTCTTCAGCACGTTCTCGGGCATCTTCGGCGCCCTCAACAGGAACGTGACGAAGATGAGAGAGTTCCTCTCGCGCCCGAACGTCGCCTTCCTCCTCGTCACGTCGCCCCAGGCCGCGGCGCTCCTCGAGGCGCT
>JACQDU010000039.1 GCA_016200955.1 bacterium | reverse complement strand
GCCGCCTCCCGCGCCGCCCGACTTCAAGGGAGCCGCGCCGACCATGCACTACGGCGAGGCTCCGGTCCCTCCGAAGAAGAAGACGAAGTCGTCCCGCAGGAGGAGCACGGCCGCTCGCGCCGCCGAGGCCGCTCGCGCGGCGGTCTGGGCCGTCTCGTCGGAGAAGACGACGGCTCAGATCGAGGCGGCCGAGAACGCCTTCGAGGTCGCGCTCTCCGAGCACAAGGCCGAGAAGCGCGTCGAGAAGACGCGGGCGGCCGAGAAGGAAGCGGCCGCGGCGACCGCCGACGAAGTCGCTACTCCCCCGCGGAAGGCCGGCGCCAAGGCGAGCGCGAAGGCGGCCAAGGGGACGGCCAAGGGAGCCGGCAAGGCCGCTCCGCCGCCGCCGCCGCCGCCTCGAGCGAAGGGCCACTGGGCTTTCTTCCGCGCCGAGCTCGCTCGCCCGTCGGACCCCGACGATCCGCACGAGGCCTGGCGGAAGGACATGGGCCGCCCGCGCCACGAGATGTTCCACGCCGCGACCGACGAGCAGCTCGACGCGATCGAGGCGGACCTCGGCATGAAGCTCCCTCTCTCTTACAGGGACTTCAACCGCTCGTGGGGCGGCGGACGCCTGTTCACGCAGGAGTGGCGCGACATCCGCCTCGTCGGCGCGATCGACATGGCGAAGGAGATGAAGGAGCGCCTCTGCGAGCGCATGCAGAAGCCCTTCCTCCCGCTCGCGGACCTGGGAGACGGCGACTACCTCGCCTTCGACACCTCGAAGGCCACGCAGAAGGGCGAGGCGCCCGTCTACTGGTGGTACGGCGGCAAGGCCAAGAAGAGAGTCGCCGCGAGCTTCTCCGAGTGGCTCGAGCAGCTCGTCGCCACGGGCGGCGAGGCGTTCTGGTGGGAGGAGCCTTAAGCGGGCTCGCGGGCGACGCCTTCTTCCTCGAGCTCGCGCGGCGGCTCCGCGGGCGCAAGCGCGCCTCGATCGACGATCCCTCGCTCCGGGCGGCCTCGGTCCTCGTCCCGATCTTCGCGGGAGAGGACGGCGCGCCGCGGCTCGTCCTCACGCAGAGGGTCTCGACGCTCTCGGCGCACGCGGGGCAGGTCGCCTTCCCGGGCGGCTCTCGCGATCCGGGAGACGCGGACGACCTCGCGACCGCTCTCCGCGAGGCCGAGGAGGAGCTGGGTCTTCCGGCCGCGCTCGTCTCTCCCCTGGGAGCGCTCGATGACGTGTGGGTCGTCACGGGCTACCGGATCACACCCTGGGCCGCTCGCGTGCCGGCGGGCTTTTCTTATCGGCCGAACGCGGAGGAGGTCGCGAGGGTCTTCCACGTCTCCCTCGGCGACCTCGTCGATCCGGGGAAGACGCGCGTCCGCGTCGAGCGCCGCGTGAGGGCCGGGCGCACCGTGGACGTTCCTTTCTTCGAGCTGGGAGAGGAGCTCATCTGGGGCGCGACGGGGCGCGTGGTGCTCGATCTCCTCGAGGTCGCTCTCGGCTACGAGGCGCCGGGGACGACGGAGCCCTCGGGTCCTCTCCCGCCGTAGCCCGAGTGACCGCGCTCACCGCCGCGGTTACTTCACCCCGCAATGAGGGCACTCGCCCGGCCCGATCGGCCGTTTCTCGCCGCAGACGGGGCAGTCCTTCATCTGGGGCTGCGCGCCGGGCTGCTTGAGCCCGCACTTCGGGCAGAACGGAGCGTCGGGGTCGAGCGACGCCTTGCAGCCCGTGCAGAAGCGCCGCGGGGCATCGGACGTCGGCTTGGGATCCGGCTTGGGAGGAGGCGCCGGGTCCGCGCGAGGAGCAGGCCCCGGGTCGGGCTTCTTCTCTTGCCCCGAGCCCGCGACGTTGGGATCGGGCCTGAGCTTGAAGCTCAGGCGCTGGGGCCAGCTGTCGTCGGTCGTGCCCTCGCGCTGGACGGTCTTCGTCTCGGGGAGATAGCCGGCCTTCCAGACCGTGATCTTGAAGCTCTTGGTGCTCGCGTCCACGGGGATCGCGACGTTCGTGGGAGTCGGGGCGGGCCAGTTGTTGCCGCCGTTCACCGAGACGATCCCGCCGGGCGGGTCCGACTCGACGACCGGGGCGTAGCCGCAGCCGACGACGAGCACGGCGAACAGGAAGACGACGAGGAGCGAGCCGAGCGACCTCACCTTGATTCCTCCGAGGGGATTAGCCTACGCGGTCCCGCTCGGGGCGAGCAAGCGTCAGGAGAGCTCGAACGAGCCATGGCGGCCCGCTCCTCCGGCGAAGCGTTGCGCTCCCAGGAGCGCTTCGGGGAGCGCGCGGACGCCGTGCTCGAACTCGTTCCCGAGAGCGTCCTCGAGCGAGAGCCCGAACTGCTCGTGCGCCGAGAGCCGGTCTTCTCTCAGGCACGTCTGCGGGAAGCTGGAGAGGTCGTGCGCGAGCTCCTCGGCCGCCGTGCGAGATTTCCCGCGCGGAACGACGCGCGTCGCGAGGCCGATCGCGAGCGCCTCGTCCGCTCTCACGGGCCTTCCCGTGAGGATCATGTCGAGCGCTCGCCCGAGGCCGACGATCCGGGGCAAGCGCACGGTCCCGCCGTCGAGGAGAGGAACGCCCCAGCGCCTGCAGAAGACTCCCAGGACGGCGTCTTCCTCGACGATCCTCAGGTCGCAGAGGAGCGCGAGCTCGAGCCCTCCGGCGACGGCGTAGCCCGAGACGGCCGCGATCGCGGGCTTCGAGAGGAGCATGCGAGACGGACCCATGGGCGCGTCTCCCGTGGGCTCGAGGCGGTTAGGGTTCCCGGAGGCGGCGCCTTTCAGGTCGGCCCCCGCGCAGAAGGTTCCGTGGTCTCCCGCGAGGACCAGGACGCTCGCGCTCGCGTCGGCGTAGAACTCGCGGAAGGCTGCCGTGAGCTCGTCCGCGGTCGCGCGGTCGACGGCGTTCCGCGCCTCTTTCCGATCGAGGACGATCGTCGTGACCGGGCCGTCTCTCTCGACTCGCAGGGACATCTCGTTCGCCTCCGCGGCGCATGATCGCATCCAGCCGCCGAGCAGGAGACGCGCACGAGTCCTTGGAGTAACTTCTGGGAGAGGCGATGAGAGTGGCCCGAGCGACCCGGGAGCGAGAGATCGACGGCGCGGCCTTCCGCCGCGCGCTCGCGAGGTGGTTCGCGCGAGCGCGCCGGGACCTCCCGTGGAGGCGCGAGCCCACGCCCTACGCGGTCTGGGTCTCGGAGATCATGCTCCAGCAGACG
>JACQDU010000685.1 GCA_016200955.1 bacterium | reverse complement strand
CTCGCCGCGTAGACGTGCGCGCGATCGGCCCTCACGGTCGCGCAGAGGACGAAGACGAGCGCCAGCGACGCGAGAGCGCCCTCGTCCAGGCGAGCGGCGCCGCGCTCGTCGCCCTCGCCGGCGGCGCGCCACTCCCGGACGACTCGCCCCAGCGCGAGTGCGCCGACCACGAACGGCGCATAGATGCTGAAGGCCGCGGGCCAGCCCTGCGCGTCCCCCGGCGCGCGCCACGGGAGCGGCCACGGAAGGCGCCTCATGTCCGGGTAAACGAGGGCCGGGATCCGGACGAGCTGCTCCCACGCGCCGCTCGCCGCGCCGCTCGCGACGACGAAGACCAGGAAGGCGAGCGGCAAGACGGCCGCCGTCCCGGCGACGATCGCGAGGGATGAGAGGGCCGCTCGCCTCCCGCGCGCGCTCTCCGAGAGGAAGACCGCTCCGAGGACCGGGATCGCGCCGAACGCCGCGGCCTCGTGCCGCGCGAGCGCGGCGAGCCCGAGGAGAAGGCCCGCGACCGCGAGCCAGGCGCGCGGCCGCCCGACGCCGCTCGCTCGCGCGCGCAGCGTGGCGAGGAACGAGGAGAGCACGAGAACGGTCGCGGGGACGAGCGAGTAGCTCCAGGGAGGAGCTCCGTGCGCGAGCGCGGTCGCGAGACCGATCGCGGCCCCCTTCCTTTCCGATCCGACGATCCGCGCCGCGAGGCGCGTGACGACGACGAGGCCGACGACGACGATCGCGAGGCAGAGAGCTCGCGTCGCGAGGAGCTCGGGCTTCGCGAACGAGAGGAGCGCCGCGTCCAGCCAAGTCATGAGCGGCGGGTACTGCGTGGTGTAGTCGCGGTAAGGGACCTCGCCCGCGAGGACGCGCTGCGCGGCCACGAGCGGCAAGAACTCGTCGAACGTGCTCGCTGGTGGCTCGAGCGCTCGAGCTCCCACGAACACGGTGCCCGCGAGAGCGACGAGCGCCGAGGAGATGATCCACTCGCGATGGCGGGCAGGCGGCGTGTCGGTCACGGGCTTCCAGCAATCTTACGTGGTTTCTTCGAGTAAGATCGGCCGTCCAGGAGACAGGATGTCTTTCCCGATCCAGCGCCCGCGTCGCCTCAGGCGCGACGCCTCGATGCGGAGGCTCGTGCGCGAGACGGAGCTCCAGGCGAACGACCTCGTCTTGCCGCTCTTCGTGAGAGCCGGGACGAAGAAGGGCCATCGCAAAGAGATCGCGTCGATGCCCGGAGTCTTCCAGCTCTCTCCCGACGAGATCGAGCGCGAGTGCGCCGCCGCGCGCGAGGACGGGGTGAGCTCCTTCATCTTCTTCGGGCTTCCGACCTCGAAGGACGCCCAGGGGAGCGAGGCGTGGGCCGACGACGGCGCCGTCCAGCAAGCGCTCCGCGCCTCCCGCCGCGCGCTCGGAGCGGACGCGACGCTCATCGCCGACGTATGTCTCTGCGAGTACACCGATCACGGGCACTGCGGCGTCCTCGATGACCGCGGCTCTCACGTGACGGTCAAGAACGACGCGACGCTTCCTCTCCTCGCGAAGGCCGCCGTGAGCCTCGCCCGCGCGGGAGCGGACGTGATCGCGCCCTCGGACATGATGGACGGCCGCGTGGCCGCGATCCGCCGCGCGCTCGACGAGGCCGCTCTCGAGGAGACGCCGATCCTCTCCTACGCCGTGAAGTACGCCTCCGGCTTCTACGGCCCCTTCCGCGATGCGGCCGAGAGCGCGCCCAAGAAGGGCGACCGCTCGACTTACCAGATGGACCCGGCGAACGCGCGCGAGGCCGTCAAGGAAGCTCGCCTCGACGTGGAGGAGGGAGCCGACATGATCATGGTCAAGCCGGCGCTCGCTTACCTCGATATCATCCGTCGCGTCCGCGAGGACGTGCTCGTCCCGGTCGCGGCCTACAACGTCTCGGGCGAGTACGCCATGGTCAAGGCCGCGTCCGCCCGGGGCTGGATCGACGAGGCGCGCGTCTCGCAAGAGATCCTCGTCTCGATCAAGCGGGCGGGAGCGGACGTGATCCTCACTTACTTCGCGAGAGAGGCGGCGAAGCGTCTCGCGTAGCGCGGCTCGCGCGAGAGGAAGAACCGAACCACGAACACACGAAGGCAGGAAGAAGGCATTCTCGCGCGAGCAGGTACCTGCGCTTGATACTTTCGGGTGACCCCTTAGAATCCATGGGAGCGAGGTTTCCTTGGTCGATACGCCCCTCTACGTGCAAAAGGGATTCGGGCTCAAGGAGCAGATATCGGACGTCCTCAGGACCGACTATCACTCGAGGCTCGTGGACAAGGTCCGCGAGAACGGGTTCGTCCTGGCGTGCGGGAACGTGACGTTCAAGCTCGCGAAGGAGTTCGGCTTCTGCTACGGAGTCGACCGCGCGATCGACCTCGCTTACGAGACGCGCGAGCACGTCCCCGAGAAGACGATCTACATCACGAACGAGATCATCCACAACCCGTTCGTGAACCGCCGCCTCGTCGAGCAGGGCGTGCGCTTCCTCGACGGGAGCCACGGGGGCGAGGGCTACACGCTCGAGTCGGTGACCGCGGAAGACGTCGTGATCATCCCGGCGTTCGGCGTGCGCGCGGACGACCTCGAGATCCTGAAGACGAAGGGCTGCGTCCTCGTGGACACGACGTGCGGCTCCGTCATGAACGTCTGGCGCCGCGTGCTCTCCTACGCGAAGGACCACGTGACCTCGGTGATCCACGGGAAGTACGACCACGAGGAGACGCGCGCGACGTGCTCGCGCTCGCTCGAGTACGAGGGCGGCCACTACCTCGTCGTGCGAGACAAGCCCGAGGCTCAGCTCGTGTGCGACTTCATCGCCGGGCGAGAAGGCGCCCTCCCACGGGAGCAGTTCCTCGCGCGGTTCTCGAAGGCGATCTCTCCCGGGTTCGACCCGCTCACTCACCTCGACCGGATCGGCGTCGCGAACCAGACGACCATGCTCTCCTCGGAGTCGCTCGAGATCGCCGGCATGCTGCGCGACGCCGTCCGCGCCCGCCACGGAGAAGCCGAGCTCGGAAAGCGCTTCCGCAACTTCGACACGATCTGCTCCGCGACGCAGGACCGGCAGGACGCGGTCCTCGCCATGGGGAAGGTCGGCGACCTCGACCTCCTCATAGTGATCGGCGGCTACAACTCGTCGAACACGACTCACCTCGCGGAGCTGGGGCTGGAGTTCTGCCCGAGCTTCCACATCGCCGAGGCCTCGGACATCCGGAGCCGCGACGAGATCCAGCACAAGCCTCCCACGCAGAAGCAGCCCGTCGTCGCTCGCGGGTGGCTCCCGGAAGGCAAGGTCACCGTCGGTATCACCTCGGGAGCTTCCACTCCGAACAGGATCGTGGGAGAGGCGATCGAGCGGATCTTGCAGCTCACGGGGAACCCCGAGCCGGGTTGCTAGCCTCTCGCCTCGGGATCGTGTCCCGCTCTAGGACACTCACGCTCGCGCCCGCGCTACCCCGACGTCCTTCGCTGCGTATCATCGATGACGCAAGGAAGGACAACATGCGCCGACACAAGCTCCGCATGACGCTTCTCGTCCTCCTCGGACTCATCGGCGCGGGCTGCGTGGTCTACCCGTCCCGGCGAGCGATGGTCGTCCAGGACGACCCCGGACCGCCTCCGGCCCCAGTCTACGACGGCGTGCCGCCGTCGGCGGAGAGTCCCGGCATGACCTTCGTCGTCGAGGCCGAGCCTCCGCCCGTCCGATACGAGGTCATCACTTCGAGCCCGGGCGTCGACTTCGAATGGGTCGGCGGCTACTGGGCGTGTAACGGCAGCTGGGTCTGGTGCCCGGGCTCGTGGCACCGCTGTCCTCCGGGCTACCACTGGCAAGCCGGCGTCTGGGTGAGGGTCGGCGGGCGCTCCCACTGGCATCCGGGCGGCTGGGTCCGGCATCGATAGCGGCTCGCGGCGAACCGAGACGGGACGACTTCCGGGCGACACGTTGATCCGAGCTTCCGGCCGACCGGCGGCAAGTCCCGGCACACCGAGCTCCGATGAGAGTTAGAGTCTCGCTCACGCCATGTCGGCGCGGGGAGGAAGCTCGCCATGATCTTCTCTCGTCGCTCGCCCGGAGCCATGCTCGCCCTCGCGTCGGCGATCGCCGGGCTCACGTGCGCTCGGCTGCAAGGCGAGGAGCCCGCGTTTCCCGAAGTCTGCCGCGGCTTTCTCACGACCGAGAGAACGCGCCTCGTCTCGCTCCTCGGGAGCTACGCCTGGAAGCACGCGAGCCACGTCCACTCGCTCTCCGTGTCGGCGGACGGGAAGCGCGCGGTCTCCGGCGGCGAGGACGGGAACCTCGTCCTCTGGGAGGTCCCGAGCGGGCGCGAGCTACGGACGATCGAGAACGGCGCGTCGGTCTACGCGTGCGCGATCTCTCCCGACGGAAGGCTCGCGCTCACGGGGAGCGGAGCGATCGTGAAGCTCTGGGACCTCGAGACGGGGAAGCTCGTGCGCTCGCTCGAAGGACATGCTCCGAGCGAGGGCGCGATCGCGTTCTCGATCT
>JACQDU010000684.1 GCA_016200955.1 bacterium | reverse complement strand
GGCGGCGGCCGATCGCGCGGAAGCCGATCTCTCCCGCGAGCGCGGCGGCGAGGAGCGAGAGGATGAGCGAGAGCGCGATGAAGAATCTTCGCCGCTTCAGTCTCATGGTCCTTTGTGGCATCGAGTCTCGCGGAGAGCGAGGACCCGCGAGTCAATGACAAGTGACAAGTGACAAGTGGCAAGTGACCAGCGAGCCGTTGCGACGCCCCTCCGCTTGCGCCTTCTCACTTACACGAAGCTCCGGGCCTCGGGCTGGTTCCCGAGGGCCTTCTCGACCTCGTCCCAGACCGAAGGATCGAGCGCGACCGACCCGGCCTTGAGGTTCTCCTCGAGCTGGGGCTTGCTCGTGACGCCTATGATCGCGCTCGCGACCTCCTCGCGTCTCACGGTCCACGCGAGCGCGAGCTGCGCCGAGGTGAGGCCGTGCTTCTTCGCGATACCGGAGACGGCGTCGGCGCGAGCGAGGTTCTCGGGCGTCATCATGGGCTTGAGGAACGTGTTCCTCGCGTCGTCGGCCGCGCGGCTCCCCTGGGGGACCTTGCCCTTCGCGTACTTCCCCGTGAGGATCCCCTGCGCGAGCGGAGACCAGACGACCTGCCCGACGCCGAGGGCCCAGTCGGTCTCGAAGTCGAGCTCGACGTCGCGGTCGAGCATCGAGTAAGGCGGCTGGTTCGAGATCGGCCGCCGCGCTCCGAGCTGGTCGGCGAGGCGAACGGCCTCCGTGACCTGGGCGGCCGTCCAGCAGGAGACGCCCCAGTAGAGGACCAGGCCGCGCGTCACGAGGTCGCTCATGGCGAGCACGACTTCCTCGACGGGAGTGTCCACGTCGTAGCGGTGGCACTGGTAGAGGTCGACGTAGTCCGTCTTCAGGCGAGAGAGGCTGCGCGCGATGCTCTCGTGGATGTGCTTCCGCGAGAGGCCGCGGTCGTTCGGGTCCGAGGGCGTCATGGGCCAGAAGACCTTGGTCGCGAGGACGTAGGAGTGGCGCGGGACTCCCGCGAGGGCGGCGCCCAGGTTCTCCTCGGCCGCGCCGTGGTCGTAGATGTCCGCCGTGTCGACGAAGTTCACTCCCGCGTCGAGGGCGGCTCGCGTGAGCTTCTTCACGTCGTCTTTCGCGACGCGCGTCCCGAACGTGAGCCAGGAGCCGAGCCCGACGGCCGACACCTTGAGGCCCGAGCGGCCGAGCTTCCGGTATTGCATGGTCCCCTCGCTTGAGCGCGACGTTCTACTCCTCCGGGCAAGGCCGATCAACTCCGCCAGGCTCGGGTATCTTGTCGCTCTCATGAGAGCCCTCGTCATGGACGGCGCTCGCGTGGCCCTCGCTACTCGCGACGAGCCCGTCCCTCTCCCGGGAGAGGTCGTCGTCTCCGTCCTCCGAGCCGGGATCTGCTCGACCGACCTCGAGATCGCCCGGGGCTACATGGGCTTTCAGGGAGTCCTCGGCCACGAGCTCCTCGGGACCGTCGAGGGAAGGCGCGTCTGCGCCGAGATCAACTTCTCGTGCGGAAGCTGCGCCCTTTGCCGCTCGGGGCAGAAGAACCACTGTCCCGCGCGCACGGTCATGGGGATCCTCGGCCACGACGGCGCTCTCGCGGAGAAGATCGCCGTGCCGAGGACGGCGCTCCACGCGGTCCCCGACGCCGTGAGCGACGACGCCGCCGCGTTCGCCGAGCCGCTCGCGGCGGCGCTCCATGTGAGAGACGACCTCGAGTGCCGCCGCGGCGATCGGATCGCCGTCCTGGGAGACGGAAAGCTCGGCCTCCTCGCGGCGCTCGCTCTCGCGAGGACGCCGGCCGAGACGACGCTCGTCGGGAGGCACGCGGAGCACTTCCCCATCGTCGAGTCGCAGGGGGTCCGCGCCGTCCTCGAGAAAGATGCCGTGAGAAAGGCGAGCTTCGACGCCGTGGTCGAGGCGACGGGCTCTCCCGCGGGTCTCGACCTCGCGCTCGCGCTCGCGCGGCCGAGGGGCACGGTCGTCTTGAAGAGCACTTACGCCGGCGCTCCGCCGGTCGCGCTCGCTCCGGTCGTGATCCATGAGATCCGCGTGCTCGGCTCCCGCTGCGGCTCGATCGAGCGCGCGCTCTCCGCGCTCGCGGAGAGGCTCGTGGACCCCGTGCCTCTCCTCTCGGCGACGTTTCCTCTCGAGAAGGCCGACCTCGCGTTCGCGAGAGCGCGGGAGCCCGGCGTCCTCAAGGTCGTCGTCACGTCGAGGTGAGTGCCGCACGACGGAACGAGTGCACGAGGCCGTTCCCCTCGATGCGAGGCAGCCCCGAGAGAGTACGGAGGCTCCCAGTGCACAAGATCGAGGAGACCGCCCGCACGCTCCCCAGCAATGATCGGGGTCTAGGGGGAATGC
>JACQDU010000683.1 GCA_016200955.1 bacterium | reverse complement strand
GGTTGTCGACGGTCAGGCCCTCCGAGCTCGTGAGGGCCTTGTCGATCGATCCAAGCCCCTCGTTGTAGGGCTCGAGATACCGCTCGTCGCCCGTCAGGATGTAGCCCCGCTGCCCGGTCTCGCAGTCGACGATCGCGAGCAAGAGGTCGTCGAGCTCCCCCAGGACCTGGTAGGTGTGCGTGATCGGCTTCCTGCTTTCCAGAAGGTTCGCCGTGCTGCGGTAGGCGATCGCGCCGATGACCACGGGGAACAGGAGCGCCACGCCGAACCCGAGCCCGAGCTTCCGTCCGATCGTCATCGTCATTCGTCGCCTCTTCTCGCGGGCGAGACGCCCGGTCTCTCTGCCTGGTTCATGAACAGCCGTTGGTCGCTGAGGAGTCCCGCCCCGTCGAGCACGATCACCGCGTCTTTCGTCACTCCGAGGAGAATGTTGCGTCCGGCTCCCGCGAGCGCGTCCGGCGGATCGAGCACCTCGTCGCGCCCAAGCGTCCTCACCTCGCGGACCTCGTCGGCGAGGGGCACGAGCTCGTCCGGCGGGCGTCCAGCCAGGAGGGCCCGCGCGTTCCTGAGGGCCCGCCCCGCCCCCGCGAGGTCGCCGAGCCGCCTGAGCGTGAGCCCGAGCGCGAGCGCCGCCACGGCAAGCTGCCGATCCACGTAGAGAGCGCGCCGGAGCGCATCCGCGGCCTCGCGGTCCCGGCCGGCCTCCGCGAGCAAGACCGCGTTCAGATAGTGGACCTCGGCCGACAGGGGAAATCGGCGCGCTGCCGCGCTTGCCGGCTCGAGCGCCTCGGGGATGCGGCCTCCATCCGCGAGGGCGCGGATGCGAAGGATGGTCGCCTCGGCCCCGGCCCCTTCGGGCTCAAGGCGCGGCGCCTCGGGCTGCGCTACTGGAGCCGACGCTGCGGGACGGCGGCGTTCGGGCGCGGGGGGCCGGGCCGTCTCCTCGGGAACGAAGGTCTCCGGCTCTCCGATCTCGACCCAAGCTCGCGGCGGGCTCTTGACCTCCCCGGCCGGACGGCGGTAGAGGATCCCCGCCGGCGTCGTCGCGGTTTCGAACGGCGCGTGCGCGCCGAGGGGCGGATCGGATGCTCCCGTGAAGAGCCAGCCGCCCTCCGCGAGCGTCGAGAAGAGCCGGGCGGCCACGCGGGCGACGACTTCGGCGGCGAAGTAGATGAGCGCGTTCCGGCAGAAGATGACGTCGAAGGCGACGATCCCCGTCGCGCGCGAGGGATAGAGATCCTCGGCGAGGTTGAGGTACGTGAACTCGACTCGGTTCCGGATGGGCTCGATGAGCCGCCAGCGCCCGCCAACGCGCCGGAAGTAGCGCGATCGGAAGGCTTCGGGGCTGCCGCGGAGGGACCACTCTCCGTAGCTCGCCTCGATCGCCCGCGCGAGCGAGGGACGCGCGATGTCCGTCCCGATCACACGGAGCTTCGGGCGAGCCCTTCCTCGTCGAGAAGGATGGCGAGGGAGTAAGGTTCCTCGCCAGTCGCGCAGCCGGCGCTGAGGAACCGGAGCCGGTGATCGGCGCCCCGGCGGCGCAGGAGCTCGGGCAGGACCTCGCGGCGGAGGACATCGAACTGCTCCGGCGCGCGGAAGAAGTAGCTCTCGGGGACCGTGATCTCCGCCACGAGGTCGTCGAGCGCGCCCGGCGAGCTTTCGAGCACGCCGGCGAGCTCCTCCGGGCCATCCGCGCCGGTCCGCGCGATGGCATTCGCGACCGCGGTCGCGAGCGCTCGTTGGTGGCCCTCCGGGAAGACGAGCCCGGTCCGCCGTGCGACGAGCGCGGCCAGCGCGTCGAGCGCAGGCGTGAGCAGGGGCGCCTTCATCCATCGCCCGTCCCGGCGAGCGCTTGATCGAGCTCCCGCTCCTCGTCGAGCGAGAGGAAGGTCCGAAGGTCGTGGATCACGACGGTCCCGTCGGCGAGCTTCGCGACCCCCGCCACGTACTCCACGCCCGGGACGGCGGACCGCGCGTCCTCGATCCGCTCCCGCGCGACTGGCACGAGGTCGAGCGCGCGCTCGACGCGGATCGCGACGACCCGCGCCTCGACGGGCAGGCCCTTCGTCCCGCCCCTCGCGCGCGCGACGCGGGCAACGATCAGGTGATCGGAGGGCGCGAGCGGGCTCGGCGGAAGCCCGAACCGCGATCGCACGTCGAGGACCGGGACGAGCTTCCCCCGGAGGTCGATCACGCCCTCGACGATCGCCGGACCGCGCGGCATCCGGGCGATGGCCACGGCCCGCTGCACCTCAACCACGTCCGACGCGAGGAGGGCGCAGCGCTGCCCGCCGAGCTCGAAGGTCACGAGCTCGATTGGCGCTGTCGGGCTCGCCGTCGCGCGCGAGGCCATATTGTCCACTCACCTACCCGCTCATTTGCGGGAGTACGAGGCGGAAGATCGATCCGCCCCCCTCTCGATCGCGCACGGACACGCCCCCACCGTGGGCCTCCGCGGCGAGCTTGACGAGGTGGAGCCCGAGACCGTAGCCGCGGCGCGCCTCCCCTCTGCTGACCTCGACCGAGCCGAACTTCTCGAACATGGTCCCTTTCAGCTCGTCGGGAATGCCCGGACCGCGGTCAGCCACGTCGATCTCGATCCCGCGCTCGCCGACTCGCGCCTCGATGTCCACGGGCTGCCCGCGCGGCGAGTACTTGACCGCGTTCGCGATCAGGTTCTCGAGCGCGCGGCGCGCGAGCTTGCGATCGATGAGGGCGACGGGCTCGGCCGCCACCTGACGCTGCGACTCGGCCCGGTCCATCAGGAACTGCACTCGACGAACCTGCTCGCAGGCGTGATGTTCCTGGCGATGGGCGCCTTCATCATCGTCCTGGCATGCGCCGGCGATGCCGGCGCCGCGGCCGACGCGCAGTTGCGCTTCAGCGCTGAACGGACGCGCATCGCCG
>JACQDU010000015.1 GCA_016200955.1 bacterium | reverse complement strand
GACGATCCGCGACGCGCGCGCTTGCCGGAAGACCTGCGTCAGGCGAGCGACCTCCGCGACGCCGGACTCGATCACGTCCGAGAGCACGTTCCCCGGGCCCACCGAGGGGAGTTGGTCGCGGTCGCCCACGAGCACGAGCGACGCGCCCCGCGGGAGCGCCCGCACGAGCGCGTGCGCGAGCCGGATGTCGACCATGGAGGCCTCGTCCACGACGACCGTCGCGCGGTCGAGCGGACGCTTCGCGTCGCGCGTGAAGCGCGCCTCGTGCGGGTGCCACTCGAGGAGGCGGTGGAGCGTCTTCGCCTCGTGGCGCGTCGCCTCCTCGAGGCGCTTCGCCGCGCGGCCGGTCGGCGCGGCGAGCAGCACGCGTTGCCCGCGGCCCTCGAGCGTCGCGACGAGAGCTCGCACGACCGTGGTCTTCCCGACGCCGGGACCTCCCGTGATCACGGAGAGCGAGCTCGAGAGCGCCGCCTCGATCGCCTTCCCTTGCTCCGTCGTCGGAGCGTGCCCTTGCGAGTCGAGAGCGGGGAGAGAGCGGAGCGCTCCGGGCGAGCGGCCCGGCTCGCGCGCGAGCGAGGCGAGCGCGAGCGCGACTCCCTGCTCGGCCGCGAGGAGCGGCGCGAGGTAGGCGCGGTCCTGGCCTTCTTCCCGGTCGAGCCGGACCTCTCCCACGGAGCGCGTCTCCTCGAACGCGAGGTCGAGCTTCGCTCGCGCGGAGGCGTCCTCGGAGTCGACTCCCAGGAGCTTCGCGGCCCTCTCGCGGAGCTCGTCTTGCGGAAGGAAGGTGTCGCCGTGGGACTCGGCCGACTCGCGGAGCACGTGGATCAGGCCGGCGCGCGCGCGGACGGCGGCGTCGCGCGGGATCCCGGTCGCGCGCGCGATCCTGTCCGCCGTGAGGAAGCCGATCCCGTCCACCTCGCGCGCGAGCCGGTAAGGATCGGTCTCGACGACCTCTCGCGTGCCCTCGCCGTACTTCTCGACGATGCGCGCCGTGAAGCCCGGGCCGAGGCCGAGCGCGCGCAGGAAGCTCTCCTGTGTCGGGCCCGAGGATCTCGACGATCTTCTTCGCCGTCCGCGCGCGCACGCCGGGCACGAGGCCCGAGCCCAGGAAGCGCTCCGCGGCCTGGGCCCCTGCGGGGGCGCCGCGCGAGCAGCTCTCGACGCGGAGCTGCCGGCCGTAGCGCGGGTCGTCGACCCAGTCGCCCTCGACCTTGACCGACTCTCCCTCGACGACGTTCGCGAGCCGGCCGGCGACGGTCACGGGGACGAGCTTCCCGCTCACGTCGAGGCGGGCGACGGCGAAGCCGCCCTCGCCTCGGAAGACGACGCGCTCGACCGTTCCCTCGAGGACGACTGCCGTCAACCCTGGCTCCGTTCGCCCGGCTCGGCCCCGAGTCTAACAGGAGCCTCTCACAGCCGTCCCTGTCCGCTGACCGGGAACTTCACGGGCGCTCGCGTTTCGGGCAGAGGGCGGCGACGGCGAGGTCGAGGAGAGACCGCTCGCGCTCCGTTCCGGCACCCGGCTCGAGGATGCGCGCGAGCTCTCCCGATTCGCCGCCGCTCGCGCGCACGAGCCCCGGCACGGCGCGAGGGCCGAGCTTCTGGAGCGCGTCCGCGACGAGAGGCGGCGGGAGCAACGTGAGCGTGCCCTCCTCCGCGAGGCGCTCGAGCGAAGCGGGGTCGTCGAGCGCGATCTCTCCCAGGCCAGCGCGGGCCCAGAGAGCGAGGCGGTCGCTCCCGGGCCTCGCCCCGCGGACGGCCCTCAGGAGTTCTCGCGCCCTCGGATCGCCGCTCCGCGCGAGGGGCACGAGAGCCGCCACGAGAGCGGGCCTCCCCGAGAGCCTCTCGACGGCCCCGAGGTCGGCGGGAGCCGTCCCGTGGGTCGGCTCGAAGGTGCGCTCGAGAGCGGCCGCGAGAGCCTCCCGTCCTCCGGGCGAGCCGGTCACGGCCTCGAGCGCGCGCCAGGAACCCGTCCCGCCCCAACGATCGAGCTGGAGCAGGAGGTCCAGGTCCCCGGGCCTCGCGCGGGCGAGGACTTCCCCGGGAGCGAGAAGGCCGAGACGCTCGCGCTGTTCTTCCGGGCAGCGGGCGAGCGCGTCCGGGTCGCCGCGGAGAAGGAGGAACGAGAGGAGCCCCGCGCGGTCGGCCTCCTCCGCCTCGAGACGCTCCCCCGCGAGCGAGCGGGCGTCGAGAGCGGCGAGTCTCGTCCTGAGAGAAAAGACGTGCTCGCGGCCGAGCGCCGTCCGCTGCGCGAGAGCCCGGAGCCCGTCGGTCCTCCACGCGGGCGCGTCCTCCTCGAGCCACCAGGCGAGCTCCGAGACGATCTTCACCTCGCTCGCCCGGAGCCGGGGGAAGGCGCTCGCGCCGAGACCTCGCCGCGCCGCGATCGCCGCGATCGCCGTGAACGCGGCTCCGCGGGTCGCTCGCGCGCTACGGGGGTCTCTCAGGATGCGCTTCGCCGGCTCGAGCGCCCGCTCGTCCGCCTGAGCGGCGGCGGCGCGCAGGAGAACGAGCGCGGCGGGCGAGCCGGCCGTCTCGCTCTCGAGGCGAGCGGCGATCGCGGCCGCGGCCCTCGAGCGGCCGGCCGCGAGCTCGAGCGCTCTCTCGAGGACGCGCCCGTCCCGCTCCTCCGCGATCGTTCTCTCGAGCACCTCCCAGGCGCCGCCCGCGGCGAGGCGGCCGAGCGAGCGCGCGCGGCGCTCGGGCTCGCGTGAGAGGCGCAGCGTGAGCGAGTCGATCGCGGTCGCTCCCAGGCCGCTCTCGGCGAGGGCGGCGGCGGCGAAGACGAACGCGAGGGCGCTCGCCGCGACGATCGCGCGAAGACCCGCTCGCGGCACGCGCGAGAGACGAGGAAACGCGACAGAGCTCACGGAACTCCTCCCGTCGAGAGGAGCGCAAGGCGCTTGCCGGCGTCTCTCGCCAGGGAGCAGACGACCGATGTCGCCTCCGGGCGACGCGCGCTCCGGCGCGCTCGATGGGATGCGGGCTCGTTCGTCTCACGTTCGTCTCTCGGGGAGTGCGCTTGCCGCACGCGGAGGATCCGTGTGTCCGTGCGGAGCGCGAGGACGAGTCGGCAAGCTCGTGCTCGGCTTTGCTCGACCCGCTTGAATCCCCGGGCGCCGGTGAGTACATTTGGTAAGGGTGGTGGGAGCGTGGAGCGTTCCGGGAAGAGGGGCCAAGTCTGCTGGTCGCTCGCAGCATTCCGCGATGACTGCCGGACCATGGCCCGCGATGCGTTCCTCGAACGCTACCGCCACCCGTTCCTGTTGGCCGAGATCCCCGAAGCGGCCGTCGAGCTCGGGGAGTTCCAGACATCCGGGCTCAGTGCCGCCGAGACCGTGAGGGCGCTCTCGCCGGCGGCGCGGCCGAACGGCAGGGAGGGCTTCGTCTTCCCGTTGATCAAGCGCGACGTGAACACCTTCGCGGACATGATCACGGTCGGGCGCGCGGCAAACAACGACGTACGGTTGAACGTCCCGAGTGTCTCCAAGTTCCACGCCTATTTCGTGCACGCCCGGAGCGCCGACGCCTGGTTGCTCGTCGATGCGGGCTCATCCAACGGGACGTTCGTGGGCGCCGAGCGCCTCAAGCCGAGCTCGGCGGGGGAAAAGGCGCGTTTCCCGGTCAAGACGCAGGACTTCATCCGCTTCGGCCAAGTGGTCGTCGCGCGATTTTTGGACGCGGCGGGTCTCCACGCCGCCCTTTGCCTCCCTAGCCCAGTTCCCAGAACGTGAGCGTGATCGTGCCTCCCCGAGACCAGTAGTCCTCGTTTGCGCAGCCGAAGAAGCGATGTGAGCTTCCGAGTCGGAAGAAGACCGTCGGGTGAGCCGACCTGGATCCGGGCGCGGGGGATGCATGACGCCGAGCTACCCTGAAGTTGCTGGCTACACGATCGACGAGCAACTCCTCGAGGAGCCCGGAGTGGGCCGCGTCTTCGTCGGCCGAAGGCGCGGGAGCGATGCGTTGGTCGCGTTGAAGATACTCGAGGCGGAGAACGAGGACCTAAGACGCGCCTTCCTCGAACGGCACGAGTTTCTCACGAAGCTCGACCACCCGAACCTCGCGCGCACGGTCGACGCCGGGGTCCTCGAGCGAGGGTCGACCCCGTGGACCGCGACGGCGTACGTTCCCTCCCTGACGGCCTCGGAGCTCCTCCAGTGGCTCGGTCCCTTGGGCGAGGAGGCGCTCGCGGTCCGCCTCTGCCTGGCCGTTTGCCAGGGTCTTGTCCACGTCGAGGAGCACCTGGGCTACAACGGCGACGTCCGCCCAAGGAACATCGCCATCACGTCGACGGGCGCCGTCCTCCTGCTCGACCTGGGCTTTCCCTCGATCGTGGGCGGCGTCGTCATGCCTGGCGCCTTCGACTATGCGGCTCCCGAGGTTCTCGCTGCCCGAATCGACGTCGACGTGCGCGCGGACCTCCACGCCCTCGGCGTCTGCCTGTTCATGATGCTCACGGGAAAGAACCCGCTCTCCGGCGGGCTGGCC
>JACQDU010000668.1 GCA_016200955.1 bacterium | reverse complement strand
GAGGGCCCAGAGGAGGTCCTCGACCGCCTTCGCCTTCTTGTTCTTGTTCTCGGTCGCGATCCGCGACAGGAAGTGCTCGAGCTCGGGCTGCGTCGGCCGCCGCGCGAGCACCATGAGGTAAGCCGTCTCGACGAGCTTCGCGTCCGTGGGAGCGAGCCCGACGAGCCGTCCCACGATGCCGAACGGGTTGTCGGGCTTGAGCCTCTCGTGGATCAGGTCGCCGTTCAGGAGGAGAACTCGCTGGAGGAGCGTCTGGTCGTCGGGCACCTCGCTGTCGAGGTTGCCGCCGTGGCGCTGGACGAACTTCCCCGTCTGGTCGCCCCTCGCGAGCCGGAGGACGAGCGTCCGGTCGTCGTCGGCCGTCCAGAACGTCGTCGCCTGCCAGACCGAATTCGCGAGCTGATCGGGGTGCAGCGGCTTGAGCGGGTAGAGGGCGCGCGCTCGCAGGAGCTTCTCCTGGTCCTCGTTCTCACGGTCCTTCGGGAGAGAAGAAGCGAGCCCGTAAGCGCGCGTCGAGACGATCGCACGGATCGTGCGCGTGAGGTCGAAGCCGTTCTCGCGGAGATCGGCCGCGAGGAGCTCGAGGATCCTCGGATACTCGCCCTTCACCTGATCGAGCTCGTCCACCGGCTCGACGAGCCCGCTCCCCATGAGCCAGCCCCAGAGACGGTTCGCGATCGCTCGCGCGAAGAAGGGGTTCCTCGTGGCGCGGCTTCCCGTCCTTCCGGTCGTGGAGCTCGTACTCGCCCTCGCTCCGTTCGAAGAGGATCGGGCCGCCTCGCTTCGCTCGCGCGAAGAAGGCGGAGAGCTCCTCGAACTCGTGCTGCTTCCAGTGAGAGAACGGGGCGTCGTGGCACTGCGCGCAGTCGAGGCGGACTCCCAGGAAGGCCCGCGCCGTGCGGCCCGCGAGCTTGACGGGGTCCACCATGTTGTTGTCGCTCGACGCCAGCACGAAGTTCACGGCGGGCGCGCCCGTCGAGGTCCCCTCGGCCGCTATCAGCTCGCGCACGAGGTCGTCCCACGGCCGGCGCTTCGCGACCTCGCCCTTGAGCCAGTCGACGAATCGGCGCCGCCGGTAGAAGAGGTCGTCTTGCTTCTTCCCCGCTCCGACGACGATGCGAGCGAGCCTCTCCGCGAGGGCCTCGTCGAAGCGCGGGTCGGAGAAGACGCGCTCGATGAGCCGCTCGCGCCTCGACTCCTCCGGCTCGCTCTCGAAGCCGCGGATCTCGGCGAGCGAGGGGACCGTGCCCAGGAGGTCGAGCGAGAGGCGGCGCGCGAACGCGAGGTCGGGCGCGGCGGGCGCGGGCACGAGGCCGGCCTCGCGCCACCCGGCCTCGAGGGCGGCGTCGATCTTCGAGGCGAGCTCGCGCGTCGCGGCGTCCGCGGGCCGGCCGGCGAAGCTCTTCGCGGCGAGGATCCCTCCTCCGAGGACGATCGCGGCCGCCGCCAGGATTGCGCTCCTACGCATCGAAGCCCTCGGACGGGTGCGGCTTACCGGCGAGCGTGGCTCCTGGTTTCGTGTCTAATCTCAGCGTGAGCAGGCTCGACCGCATGGCGAGGCTCGTCCGGAGGACCGGGGAGGTCTTCTCGCAAGAGGGCCTCACGGGAGTCCTTGCGCGCGTCGAGCGGAGGCTGTTCTCGCCCGACCGGAAGGTCTTCCTGCGCTACCCGGAGTGGGCCGAGCGGCACGGGCGCGAGAGACCGCCCGAGGTCGCCTCGCCTCCTCTCGTCTCGATCGTGACTCCCGTGAGAGACCCGCCGATCGAGGTCCTCCGGGCCACGGCCGAGTCGGTGCTCGGGCAGAGGGCCGCTCGCGTCGAGTGGTGCGTCGCCGACGACGCGAGCGCGAGCCAGGCCGTGCGAGACGAGCTCACGCGGATCGGCTCGCGCGACGAGCGCGTCAAGCTCGCTCTCCTCGCGACGGCGCGCGGGATCGCGGGAGCGACGAACGCGGCGCTCGAGCTCGCGCGAGGAGAGCTCGTCGCCTTCCTCGACCACGACGACGTCCTCGACCCTCACGCGATCGCCTGGATGCAGCGAGCGTTCGTCGATCCGGGAGTCGGCGCGGCTTACTCGGACGAGGACAAGCTCGAGAGGAGCGGCGAGCGGTCGACGCCTTTCTTCAAGCCCGCGTTCTCGCCCGATCTCCTCCTCAACTGCAACTACGTGTCGCACCTCTTCCTCGTCCGGCACTCTCTCCTCCGGGAGCTCGACTTCCTGAGAGCAGGCTTCGACGGGAGCCAGGACTACGACTTGGCGCTCCGCGTCTCCGAGAGGACGCGGATCGCGCACGTCCCGCGCGTCCTCTATCACTGGCGCATGCTCCCGGGCTCCGTCGCCGAGCTGCCGGGAGCGAAGGCGTGGGCTTACTCGGCCGCGCGGAAGGCGCTCGAGAGCGCGCTCGAGCGCCGCGGCGAGCGAGCGAGCGTCGGAGAAGGCGCGTGGCTCGGGAGCTACCGGATCCGCCGCGAGCTCGCGCGGCCCATCGACCTCTCGAGCTTCGCTCCGGGCCCTCTCCCCGAGAGCGCGCGAGGGGAGACGATCGCGTTCTTAGACGGCGACCTCGAGCCGGAGGCCGGCGCTCTCGATGAGCTCGTCTCTCATGCACGCCGGCCCGACGTCGCCCTCGCCGTCCCGCGCGTCCTCGCGTGGAACCGGCGGCTCGAGAGCGCGGGCCTCGCCCTCGGCTTCGGGCGAGCTCGCGTCGCCGCCTGCCCCTTCGCGGGCCGCACGGAGAGCGACCCGGGATACTTCGGTCTCGCCCGCGCCACGCGGGACATCTCCGCCGCTCCCGCGGGAGCGTTCGTGATCGAGCGCTCGAAGCTCGAGGCGCTCGGCGGGTTCCCGCTCTCGGTCCCGCGAGCCCACGCGGGCATCGCCCTCGCGCTCGGGGCGAGAGAGGCCGGGCTCCGCACCGTGCTCGCGGGCGAGGCCGTCCTCGTGCGCCGCTCGACTCACGGCTCGCGCGAGGCTCGAGGCGATGCGGGTCTCACGCGAAGGGTCCTCGGAGAGAAGCTCGACTCGGAGCCGCACCTCTCCCCGCATTTCGTGCGCGGCAAGGAACGGCTCGAGCTTCCCTGAGCGCGGCCTTCCCGTCACTTCTCGGGGAGAGCGTGGTTCTTGAAGCGCTCGCGCAGGACCTTCTTGTCGAACTTCCCGACCGAGGTCTTCGGGACCTCGTCCAGGAAGACGACGTCGTCCGGGAGCCACCACTTCGCGACCTTGGGCCGCAGGAAGTCGAGGATCTCCTCGCGCGTGAGACGGCCTCGCGCGTCTGGCCGCGGCACGACGCACGCGAGCGGGCGCTCGTCCCACTTGGGATGAGGCACGCCGATCACCGCCGCCTCGGCGACCGACGGGTGAGACATGATCAGGCCCTCGAGGGCGACGCTCGAGATCCACTCGCCGCCCGACTTCACGAGGTCCTTCGTGCGGTCGGCGATCCTCATGTAACCGTCGCCGTCGATCGAGGCGACGTCGCCGGTCCTGAGCCAGCCGTCCTGGAACTTCTCCCGGGCGTCCTCTTTGTAATAGGAGGAAGCGATCCACGGCCCTCGGACCTGGATCTCGCCCTGCGAGCGGCCGTCCCAGGCGGCTTCCTTGCCGTCGTCTCCCACGAGGCGGATCTCGACGCCCGGGACGACGCGGCCCTGGCTCGTGCGGAGAGCATCGAGCGCCTCGGGGCCGCGCTCCCGGTGAGCGGCGAGAGGGCAGCAGAGCGAGGCGAGCGGGCTCGTCTCCGTCATGCCCCAGGCTTGCACGATCGGGACGCCGACCTCGCTCTCGTAGGCTTTCTGGAGCGCCGGCGGCACGGCGGAGCCGCCGCAGAGGATCGCTCGCAGCGAGAGCGGGCCTCTCTCCTTCTCCTGCTTGAGCGGCTCGAGGAGGCTCGTCCAGACGCTCGGCACTCCGGCGGCGAGCGAGGGCCGCCTCTCTCTCAGGCACTCGAGGAGGCTCTGGGGACTCATGTGTCTCCCGGGGAAGACGAGCTCGGCTCCCGTGAGCAAGCAGGCGTAAGGCAAGCCCCACGCGTTCGCGTGGAACAGCGGCACGATCGGGAGGACGCGGTCGCTCTCGGAGATCCCGATCGCGTCGGCCATCGTCAGCGCGAGCGAGTGGAGGTAGTTCGAGCGGTGGCTGTAGAGGACGCCCTTCGGGTTCCCGGTCGTCCCCGAGGTGTAGCAGAGCGCCGCGGCCTCGTTCTCGTCGACCTCGGGGAGCTCGCGCACGGGCGAGCGCGCGGCGATCAGCTCCTCGTAGTCGAGCGTCCCCGGAGGCGCCGGGCCTGGCGCATCGGGGACGACGATCGTCGCCTGCACGCACCGGACTCGCGCCGCGACTTTCTCCCAGACGGGCCAGAGGCTCTTGTCCACGACGACGACCTTGTCCTCCGCGTGCTCGACGATGAAGACGAGGTCCTTCTCGAAGAGCCGTATGTTGAGCGTGTGGAGGACCGCTCCCATGCAGGGGACGCCGAGATAGCACTCGAGGTGCTGCTGGTGGTTCCACGAGAAGGTCGCGACGCGATCGCCCGGTCGCACGCCGATCTCTCGGAGCGCGGTCACGAGCTTCCGCGTCCTCTCGCAGACCTGACCGTAAGTCGCGACGGCCGTCCCCTCGTGCGTGCGCGTGGCGACGGTCTTCTTCGCCTGGAGCCGCTCGGCCCGGCGGAGGATCCACGCGATGTTCAAGGGGAGCGTCTGCATGAGCCCTCTCATGGCTTCCTCCTCTTGCCCGGCGAGGGTCAGCCTAACGTAAAGACCGCCCCCGCCGCGTCACATCGAGGCGCCCGGCGGGCACGCAGGATCGGTCAGGCAGGGAGAGAGAGGTCATGCGCGCCCTTCCTTGCGCCGCGGCGATGGCCGCGGTCGCTGCGTCCATCCCCTTCGCCGTCTCTCGCGCGCCCGCCGAGGCGGGCTCCACGAAAGCGCCCGTCGCGCACTTCGCGCCCACCGGAACGACGCACGCCGTCGAGACCGCGATCGCCACGGAGCTGGGCAAGGCGAAGAAGTCGATCGACGTGGCGATGTACCTCCTGACGAGCGAGTCTCTCGCAAAGGCCCTCACGGAAGCGCACGGGCGCGGCGTCAAGGTGCGCGTCCTCCTCGACGGGGCCGAGTCGAAGCTCGCCCTCTCGAAGAAGACGGACCTCCTCTCGGGCGGCGTCCCCGTGAAGACGATCGCGACCTCGGGCGGAGTCTTCGACCCGAAGTTCCACCACAAGTTCGCGGTGATCGACGGCGCCGAGACCATCGCCGGGAGCTTCAACTGGACCGAGGGCGCCGACCTAGTCAACTACGAGAACGTCGTCTTCCTGCACGACTCGAAGGTCGCCTCGGCGTACGAGAAGGAGTTCGAGTCCCTCTACTCGAGCAAGAAGGGCGGCACGGGCTCCGCGGGCAACGTCGTCTTCGCTCCGAGCGGCGGCGCCCACGCGCTCGAGAAGCGGATCTCGGACGAGATCGCGAAGGCCAAGAAGGAGATCGTCGTCGCGATGTACGAGATGACCTCGACCGAGTGCCTCTCGGCGCTCGAGGCGGCGCTCGGGCGCGGGGTCTCGGTCTCTCTCCTCATCGACGCGAGGAACGCCACGATCTCGAAGACCGCGATCTCGGGGATCAAGAGCAAGGGCGGAGAGGTCAAGAAGGTCGTGCTCGGCGGCACGGGGATCCACGCCGCGGAGTTCCACGACAAGTACGCCGTGATCGACGGCGCCAGGGTCCTCACGGGCAGCTACAACTGGGGGCCGCACCAGGACGCGGACGGCTACGAGGACCTGATCGTGATCGAGGACGCGGCGCTCGCCAAGAGCTTCGTCGCGAACTTCTCGGCGATCTGGACCTCGAAGGTCGCGCACGCTCACTGAGAGACGCGCCGAGAGGACGGCTCACGCCTTGAGGAAGCGGTAGATCCCCTCCTTGAGCCGCGTGATCTGCTCCACGGCGTCTTTCCCGGAGAAGGTCCCGAAGACGACATTCTTCGCGCGGCCGCGCTCGACGTCCATCGTCCCCGTCCCCGCGCCGGTCGAGATCATGAGGATCCCCGTGAGCTCGCGGCGGAAGATGCTCTCGAGCACCATGAGCGGGGGCGCGGTGCCGAAGTCGCCCTCGAGCGGGACCTCGCCCGGCTCTCTCGCGGGCGGGGGAGCGGGCGGTCTCGCGGCGGGCTGGGGAGCGCTCGCCGGGTCCGGAGGGGGCGAGCGGAGCCTCGCCGACGCGGGGAAGAGGTCGCTCGCGTTCTCGGCTCGCCGGTAGACCATCTTGAAGCTCCGGCCGAGGAGGATCACGTCGCCGTCCTTCAAGGGAGAAAGCGGATCGCGCGGGACGGCCTCCCCGTTCAGGTAGGTGTTCGAGCGCCCGGCGTCGCGGAGCCCGGCCCGCGGAGGGTCGCCGCTCCAGTCGATCTCCGCGTGCTTCCGCGAGATCTGCGGCTGGTCGATCCTCACGCTGGAGCTCGGGTGTCGGCCTATGGAGATCCGCTTCCCGGGCTCGAGCTCGATGGCGTCCTTGAAGCCGAGCACGAGGAAATGCCGCAGCCCGGACGCCGGCGCCGTCGTGCGCCTCGTCGCGGGCGCGGCCTGCGGCGCCTGCGGATACACGACCTCGCGCGCCAGCGTCGCCGTGTCCACGAGGTTCGTCGGAACGCCGCCGTCGTCATCCCTGCGACCGGCGGAATCGGCGTAGACCGAGGCGTCCGGGACGATGTCGGTGAACCGGCTCGTCTCGGCGAGCCCGGAGAGAGACTCGTCCACAGGCTCGCTCACGCTCTCGCCGAACATCTCCTCGAGCGAGACCTTCTCGGGAACGTTCGTGGCCTCGACAGGGCGCGGGGGCTCGCTCGCGCTCGCGCTCGCTCGAGCCGCCGTCTTCTCGGTGCTCGAGGGCGTCTTGCTGGAAGACGACGTCGCCGGCGCCGGCGAGGCCGAGGGCGCCTGCGGACGAGGCGCGCTCGTCGAGGGGCCCCCGGCGACGCCCTCGGCGTCCGCCTTCTTGATGGACGCCGTCTTCCTTGGAGCGGCCTGGCCGGGCGCCGCGCTCTCGGGACGGGCCTTGTGCGGAGGCGTCACGCGCCGCACGACCGCCTCGTCGACGCGCCCGCAGCGGATGCAGATCCCCGTCCACAGGAGGAGGTTCGCTCCGCAGAGCGGGCACTTAAAGACTCTCTGGCCCACGCTGCATCCCCGGGCTGCCCGGCGAGACGAGGGTGTCGACGATCCCGCCGAGCGGATCGTCGCCTCGAGCTCGCGTTCCCATGGTCACGCCGCGCACGACGCGCAGGATCTCGGAGAGCGTCGTCTCTCCCTTCGCGACCTTCTCGAACCCGTCGAGCCACAGAGGCGCCATGCCCGCCTCGAGCGCAGCCTCCTCGATCGCGCTCGGCGCGGCGCCACGGTAGATGCGGTCGCGCGTCTCCTCGTCGGGGCACATGACCTCGTGGATGGCGAAGCGGCCCTTGTAGCCGCCCCTCCCGCACGCCTTGCAGCCCACGGCGCTCTGGATCGGCTGGCCGAGCTGCAGGCCGAGCGCGTCCGCGAGCCTCTGAGGCGGCGGCACGGCGCGCTTGCACTTCTCGCAGAGACGCCGGACGAGCCTCTGCGAGACGATCCCCTTGATCGCGCTCCCGATGAAGTAGTTCGAGATCCCGAGCTCCTGGAGCCGCGCGATCGCGCCGATGCAGCTCTCCGCGTGGAGCGTGCCCAGGATCATGTGTCCCGTGAGCGCGGCCTGGATCGCGATCTCGCACGTCTCGCTGTCGCGGATCTCTCCCACGAGGATCACGTTGCAGTCCTGGCGCATGTAGGCGCGGAGCACGACGCCGAAGGTGAGGCCCTGGTCCGGATTCACCTGGGCCTGGTTCACGCCGTCGAGCTCGTACTCGATCGGGTCCTCGACCGTCGAGATGTTGCGGCCGGGCTCGTTCAGGTGCTGGATCGCGGCGTAGACGGAGCTCGTCTTCCCGCTGCCGGCCGGCCCGACGTGGATGAGGAGGCCGCTCGGGCTGTCCACCATCTGCCGGTAGGTCTCGAGGTTCTCGGCCGAGAGGCCCATGTGCTCGAGGTCGGCCCGCTCGCGGTCCTTGTAGATGAGCCGCATGCAGACCTTCTCTCCCGAGAGGAGAGGGACGGTGCTCACGCGGAGGTCGATGTAGGGCTCGTTCGGGCTCGGCCGGCCGAAGCCGACGCGACCGTCGAGCGGCATCCGATGCTCCGTCACGTCGAGCCTCGACATGATCTTCACGCGCGACACGACCTGCGGGATCTGGTCGAGGGGAAAGCGGCGCCTCACCTGGAGCACGCCGTCCACGCGGTAGCGGACGATCGCCTCCTTCGTGCCGGGCTCGATGTGGATGTCGCTCGCGTTCATGCGAGCGGCCTCCAAGATGAGGTGGTTCACGAGCTCGATCGTGGCATCCGCGACGGAGGCGCCGCCGGCGCTGCTCGCGGTCGCCTCGGCCTTCTTCGGGGGGACGGTGGCCATGCTCTCCCCGAGAAGGTACCAGAGGTGCCTTCTCGCGCGCTATCATGCAGAGCATGCCGGCGCTCGTCAGGATCCGGCCGCTCGCGCTCTCGGACCTCGACAACGTGATGACGTGGGTGAACGATCCCGACATCGTCGGGAACTTCGCCGCCTTCTCGGGGAAGCCGTTCACGCGCGAGGACGAGGCGGCTTACCTCGCGAAGCTCCTCGCTTCTCCGAACGACCGCGTCTTCTCGATCGAGCGAGCGGCGGACGGCGCATACCTCGGGCAAGTCGGGATCCACCAGATCCACTGGCCGAGCCGCGTGGGGAGGCTCGCCTGCATAGTCGGCTCTCGCGCCGAGATGGGGAAGGGCCACGGCACCGCCGCGATCGGCGCGGTGCTCGACCGGGCCTTCGGCGAGGCCGCGCTCCACAAGGTCTGGCTCATGGTCGCGAAGTCGAACGCGCGCGCGCGCGCGATCTACGCGAGGATCGGCTTCGTCGAGGAAGGAGTGCTCCGTGAGGAGTACTTCCTCCGGGCCGCGTGGCACGACATGGTCCGCATGAGCCTGCTCGACCGAGAGTGGCGCGCTCTCCGGGAGAAGACGTGAGCCACGAGATCCGGATGTTCGGCCAGGACGTGCCGTCGGTCGTTCCCGGGCCCTCCGGCCTCACGTCGATCCTGGGAGTCGTCTTCCTGGGAGACGAGCCGGCGATCGACAACGGCGCGCTCCATGCGAGGAGCCACCTCGAGACCGGGATCGCGTTCGGCGAGGACCCGGCGCTCGCGGGGAGGGGCGAGCGGTTCGTGAACGTCTGGGTCGCCGCCCTCGGCCGCAGCGCGCTCGAGCGGTTCCTCGGAGCGACGTCGGTCGAGGTCTGGATCGACCGCGAGGCGGGGCGCGGCTGGAAGAAGCTCGCCGATCACGTGAATCGCATGTCCGCGGCGGTCCGGGGAAAGGTCGACCTCCAGCACCTCTCTGCGGTCCAGCGGAAGAACCTCGCGAAGCTTCTCTCGCAGCTCGCGCCGGCGGCCTGGGAGAAGACGGGCGAGGACACGAGGCGCGCCCTCGCCTGAGCTCGGCGCCTCGCGTCTCGACGGGTCAGTGCTTCTCGTCGCCCGTGCCGAGCCAGCCGCGGATCGGGTCGAGGAGCTCCGGCTTCACGATCGCGACGCCGGCCGTGCCGAGCCCGACCACGAGGAGGATCATTCCGAGCAGGAGCGGGACCTTGCTCGCGCGAGCGGGAGCGGGAGCCTTCTCTTGCTCGGCCATGAGCTTCGCGCGCAGCTCCGCGATCTCGGACTCGAGGCTCGCCGTCTCGGCGGCGTGAGCGGCCCGGAGGGCCTCGGCCTCCTCCCCCGACTCGTCGTCCTCCTCGGCCTCGCCCTTCTCGTCGGGCTTCGACGCGGCTTCCTGGCGGAGCTTCGAGAGCTCGTTCTCGAGGACGAGGCACTTCGTCTCGGCGATGGCCGCTCTCGCCTGGTACTTCTTCGCGGTCTCGCCCGCGTCCGAGCCCGCGGCCGGCGCCGCCGCGGGCCTCTCCTCGAGCGACTTGATCCGAGCGTCGCGTTCCTGGAGCTGCTCCTCGCGTTCCTTCACGCGAAGGGTGAGCTCTCCGAGCTTCCCGTCCCGTTCGCGGAGCCGCGCCTCGAGCTCGGCGAGCCTCCGGTCGTCCGTGGCGGCGCCGGACGCGCCCGCGGGCGCCTGCGCGCCCGACCGGAGCGTCTCGTTCTCGGCGCGGAGCTTCGCGACCTCGGCCTCGCTCGCGGTCGCCTCGGCGTCGCGCTGCTCGAAGGCGTTCGCGATCTCCTCCGCGAGCTTCGAGGCCTCGGCGTCGTGCTCGTGGAGCTGCGCGATCTCCTTCTCGAGAGCGCCGGCGCGCTCGGCTCGCTCGCGGACAACGGCGAGCTCGCCCTCGAGGCGCTTCACGTCCGCCTCGCGCGCCTTCAGGGCCGCCTCGAGCTCCGACTGTCTCACCTTGGCGAGAGGGTCGTACTTCTCCTTCGGAGGAGACGGCGCGACCGCGGGAGCGGCAGCCGGAGCCTCGGCCGCCTGCGGCGCCGGTTTCTCTCCCGGGAAGACGGACGACGGCCGCGACCGGGCGCGCGTCGTCTCGACCGCGGGGGGGGGCGGCGGCGGAGCCGTCCCCGCGAGGTAAGCGATCGCCTGCCCGAGCGCGCCCGCGTCTCCCGGCGCTCCGATCTCGCTCGGACGGATGCGGAGCTTGAACAGGAGCGCCTTCTCGACCTCCGTGAGGCCGGCTCCCAGGAAGAAGTGACGGGGCGCGGAGAGACCGGCGGCCTCGTCGGGGCCGAAGATGTCCGCCCACTCCTCGAGGAGCCCCGCCACGTCGGGATCGCGCGGCGAGCACCCGAGGAAGAGGACCTTCCTGCTCCCGACGAGCGCCTTCACCGCCCCGGCGTAAGAGCTCGGCGCCTTTCCGAGCGTCCCGTATCCCGCCTCCGCGAGGACGAGCGTCTCGGGCCTCTCCGCGTCTCCGTGCAGCATGAGGACGCACGCTCCCGACTGCGGCGAGAGGTCCGAGAGAGAGTTGGCGTCCGACGGCACGAGCACGCGGGGAGCGCCGAGCTTCTCCACGAGGGCCTGCTTGAGCCAGGGATCGCGGTTACCCGTGACGTAATGCTTGAGCGGCAGCTCGACGAGCGTGCGGAAGATGTCCGGCCGCGGCCCCTGGGGCTTGGCGGAGTGCGCGACGAGCGCCTTCTCGATCTCCGGGCGCGTCGCGGGCGACTCGAGCGCGGCCGCCGCCTCGCGGAGCTTGCCGTCGGCCAGGCTCGCGCGCGCCGTCTCCCCGCCGGGCACGGAGTCCGCAAGCTGTCCGAGGAGCTCCTCCCACCCCGCGAGCGGCGGGCTCGAGAGCCCGGCTCCGACGAAGACGATGACGTCGTTCCGGCCGCTCTGGAGCGCCTTCCTGACCTTGTCGAGCTCTTTCGTGAGCTCCTGCGTAAGCTCGGGCATTCGTCCCCCGCGCGCATTGAAGCCGATGCGCGGGGTGCGGTCCAGTGGCGAGGAGCAGGAGACGGCCCGGAGTCGCTCCTCTCAGCGCGAGCTCTCGTCCTCGGCGTGACGGGTGCACTTGCACGTGGCGTTCGCGTCGGCCATCCACCGCGGCTGCTTCGCGGGAGCGCGTGCGAGCGGCGCGTCCGGGTTCTCCGAGAGACGCTTCACGTGCTCGAGGACGCGAGCGTGCACCGCGTGCACGAAGCGCTGCGTCCAGAGGCTCCAGTAAGCCGTCGGGTGAACGCGGCAGCGATACCAGGTCGTGCCCACGACCGTCGTCGTCCCGTCGGCCTCGGGGACGAGCCGGAACTGGCCCAAGACGACCTCGCCGTAGCGCGCGAACCGCGCGGGAGCGGAGTCGACGCGGAAGGTGAGCTCGCGCGCCTCCTCCCACGCGACGACGGTCTCCTCGAGAGTCCCCACGGTGAGGATGCAGCGCCTCCTCGCGCCCACGCCGCTTCCCTCGAGCGTGGACTCGAGCGGCATGGCGCAGATCGCGAAGATCGCTTCGGGCGGCTCGTCGATCGCGGAGACGGCCGTGACGTTCCGCCAGACCCGCTCCGGCGGAGCGTTCACGTGTGTCGTCGTGGCGCACGAGAGGAGGACGGGCTCGGGCGGGTCGCGCGCGTCTCTCCCGAGGAGGAACGCCACTAGGAGGAGCGCGGCGACCGCTCCCGCCTCGCTCTTTGGCGCTCGCGTGGCGAGGTAGCCCACGAACGAGCCCAGGAGGACGATCGGCGCGAGGATCGGAACGGCCATGACGATGCACGCGATCCCCTCGATCGCGAAGACCATGAGCGTGACGAGGCTCGCGAGGAGAGAGATCACTCCCGCGATCAGCGAGAGGGCCCAGTCGTCGCGCGGGCGGCGGTAATTCACGATGAACGTCGCCCAGAAGCCCATGCCGAACGGGACGCCGAAGAAGAGCCCGATCCCGAGCAAGGCCTGGCTCGCGGGGAAGGCCGAGTTCTTCGCCTGCGCGACGAAGACGGCGGAGACGAGCCCCGCTCCTCCGACGAGCACGCCCGCGAAGACTCCCAGCACGAAGCGCGCGCCCCTCCCGTCGGGAAGGAGGCGAGCGAGGATCGGGAAGAGCGGCTCGGGCAGCTCCACCGGAGCGGCCGGCTTCGCCTCGATCGGCGCGCCCTCGACCGGGCCGGGCACGGCTGGCGCCTCGAGCTCCTTCCCCGGCGCGATCGTGAGCACCAGGAAGAAGACCCAGTGGAGGAAGGGCAGGAAGAACAGCCCGCACCAGAACGGGTTCACTCCCATGTCGCGGAGGCGCCTCGCCGAGAGCGAGACGCCGGCCGCGATGAACGGCAGCGCCACGAAGAGGAGCGCGATCCAGTAACCGGGCGCCTCGCCCGGACGGAGGAGCGGGCTCTGCTCCGGCGACAGATACATGAGCGGAGTCCACCGCTTCTCGAAGGCCAGCGAGACTCCCGCGTCCATCGCGTACTTGATGACGAAGAGGACGAACCCCGCGGCGAGGTACTGCTTCCTCGTGACGCGGCCCTCCCACGACCAGAGATCGAGCGCGTGCTTCAAGCGTTCCCTTCCCCCGGGAGAGCGTACAGGAGCCGGGCGGGCCTCACAATCTCCCGGCGTCCTTCGAGCACGAGCGGCGGGAGGACCGGATTCATAAGATGAGCGCGAGGAGACCGTGAGCGACGACGAGCTCGACGTCCCGCGCGAGGTCGCCGGCCACGCGATCCTCGGCCGGATCGCGCACGGACGCGCGGGCACCGCTTACCGCGCGCGGAGCCCCGAGGGCCGAGAGGTCGTCGTGCGCATGGCGGGTCGCGGCGCCGAGGCGAGCCAGGCGCGCGTCGAGGCGGTCTACGACCTCCTCGAGAAGTTCGCGAGCCCCGCGGTCCCGCGCGTCCTCGCGCGCGGGCGGAACGACGGCGGCGCCTACGCGGTCGTCGAGCATCGCGCGGGAGAGCGGCTCGACCGCGTGCTCGCGACGCGGAGGCTTCCGCTCGAGGCCGTCCTCTCGACCGGGCGGCGGCTCGCCCAGGCGCTCGCGGCCGCTCACGTGAAGGGGATCGCTCACACCGACGTGAGCACGAGCGGCGTGCTCCTCGACCCGGTGCACGGAGCGGCGCTCCTGGGATGGGGCGCGGCGCGGGCGCTGGGAGACCCGCTCGGCAACGAGCCGCGCGCCTCGGTCCGCCCGCCGGACGGAGCCTCTCCCTCGGACCTCGCGACGGCCGCGCAGGACATCTTCTCCGTGGGAGCCGTCCTCTACGAGGCGCTGGCGTTCGCGCGGCCGGACCCCGCGAGGCCGATCGCGCCGAGCCGCCTCAACCCGACGATCCCGCGAGCGGTGGACGCCGTCGTCCTCGCCGCGATCGACCCCGATCCTCTCTGGCGCTACGCCCGGGCGCAGGACCTCGCGCAGGACCTCGCCCTCCTCCTCACGGGAGGGACGCCGGCCGCGAGGAGGGACGTCGTCTTCGCCTTCCTCCGCACCGCGACCGATCGCCCGCGCGCCTCTCTCGCCGCCGCCGCGCTCCTCGCCGCGGGAGCGGCCACGCTCGGCTGGCTCGCTTTCCTCGACCGCGCCGCGAGCCGGAGGGCGCACTCGGCGCTCGGCGACTTCGACGAGGCGCTCGGGAAAGGGAGCGTCGCCGTCGCCTCGGCCGCGCTCGATCGCGCGCGCCGCGACGACCCGTCGGGCGCCCGGATCCTCGAAGCGGAGACGCGCCTCCTCGAGCGCACGCTCGCTCGCGAGGAGGAGGAGGGTCGGCGGGCCACGGAAGCGCGCGTCCAGGAAGCGCTCGCCCGGGCGCGAGCGGCTCTCGCGCGAGCGGACCGGCGTCGCGCGGACCTCCCGGGCCTGGCCTCGGCGCTCGTGCGAGCGGCCTCCGAGGCCGATCCGCTCGAGCCGCTCGAGGGCCCTTCCAAGCGGGCGCTCGCCCTCGCGCGCTCGGCGCTCGAGAAGGCTTCGGACGAGGAGGCCCGCGCTCTCGGCGAGGCCGCCGCCGCTCTCCGGGCAGCTCTCGCGATCTCTCCCGAGAGCCGCGAGGTGCGCTCGGAGCTCGCTCGCGTCGAGCTCGCGCGGGCGGGGAGCCTCGACCTCGAGCGCGACCCCGAGCGCGAGCTCCTCGCGCGCTCGCTTCACCGCGCGGAGGTCTTCCAGGGAGAAGCGCTCGAGCCGGCCAGGCTCGTCGTGGAAGCCGAGCCCGCCTCCGTCTCGCTCGAGGTCTCGGGGAGGAGCGGGACGCTCGCGCTCCCGCAGACGCTCTCGCTCGCTCCCGGCACGGTCGTCCTCGCGTTCACGAAGGAAGGCCACGAGAGGCAGGAAGTCGCCCTGCGAGTGGAGCCCGGCTCGAGCGCTCGCGTGCGCGTCCGGCTCCTCGCCGCGAGCGAGGCGGCGGGCATGGTCCTCCTCCCGTCCCTCGAGCTCCGGCTGCCGCCGGCGCCCGCGCCGCTCGCGGGGGCAGACGTGGCTCTCGCGCCGACGGTCACGGCGCGCGCGGTGAGCTCCCCCGTCCAGCTCGCGCCCGCTCTCGTCTCGCGGAAGCCCGTCACCCGCGGCGAGTACGCGGCGTTCGTCGAGTCGCTCCCCGAGAGCGAGAGAGCGGCGCGCTCGCCCAGAGGCGCGGACGGCGAGCCGCTCGACGCGCGCTCGCTCGCCCTCGAGCCCCAGGCTCCCGTGTCGGGAGTCTCGCTCGAATCGGCGCTCGCGTTCGCGCGCTCTCGCGGGGCGAGGCTCCCGACGAGGGCCGAGCTCTGGGCGGCGCGCTCGTGCGGGGCCGAAGGAGAGCTCGCCGAGTGGGCCGCTCCCACGGCTCACGACTCGGCGGCCCTCGTGGTCTCGCTTTCTCTCGTGAAGGAAGAACGCGAGGTCACGGGAGACGAGCGGCTCAGAGGTCCCGGGCCCGGCTCGCTCGGCTCCTCCGGGATCACCTTCCGCCTCGCGCGAGAGGCGCCGGAGCGCCGATGACCGCCGAGCCCGAGAAACCCGGCCACAAGACCGGGGGCATGAAGAAGTCCCAGCTCGACCGCTTCCTCGCGGGTCAGGCCTCGAGCTCGGACGCTCGCTCGGCCCTCGAGAAGGCGGCCGAGGCGGAGCGCACGCTCAAGCTTCCTCCCGCGGACGTGCCGTCGGGCGAGGAAGCGCAGCGCACGCTC
>JACQDU010000667.1 GCA_016200955.1 bacterium | reverse complement strand
CTTCGCGCCTTTGCGCCTTTGTGTTCTCTCGCGGGGTCGGGACGGGAGACCGTGCTGAATCGCGCCCTTTCATCTAGTCAGCCTCGGGCTCGCTCCAGCGCAGCGCGAGCGGAAGGTCGCGCTCGAGGAAGCGCTCGATCGCGAGCTCCCACGAACGCTCGGGGCCCCAGCGGACGCTCGCCCGTCCGCTCACCTCGAGGACGCGCCCCGCCTCGAAGTCGAGGAGAGCGAGCCCGGCGCGGGAGTCGACGAGCAGGTTCCCGAGAGTGTTGAAGAGCCCGTTCCCCGCGTAGTCGGGGACCCGCAGGCGATCCGGCGCGACGACCTCGACGAAGCCCGGGTGGCCTCCTCGGTGCGAGGCGTCGAGCCCGCGCTCCGGGTGACGGCTCGCGACGAAGCCGGTGTCCGCCCGGCGAACGAGGGCGACCTGCTCGGGACCGAGGCTCGCCCCGCGCACGGGCTCGCGGCGCTCCGTGCGCGGGGAAGCCGGGAGGACCTGGCGCCCCCGGATGTACTGCGGGCAGTTGGGAAAGGCCTCGCGCACGCGGAGGAGGAGCTTCCCGGGACCTTCCGCCGCCACGAGCCGTCCGTTGACGCGGTAGCGCGCTCGCGTGCCCAGGTCGATCGCGAGAAGACCGACGTCGCCCTCGAGACCGGCCCCGAGAGCGCCGTCGGGATCGGCGGCCGTGCGCGCGAGGTCGATCTCGACCGCGCGCTCGGACGCCGAGAGAAAGCCGGGCTCGCCCTGGACGACCGACGCTCGCAGGGAGTCGCCGCCGGCGGTCGCGACCGCCGCCAGCCGGACGCTCGCGACGAAACGGATCGCGCCGCGAGGGACCGTCTCGGCGATCATGCGTCCGTTCCGGCGCGCGAGGGCCTGCTGGCCCGCGCGCTCCTGAGCGAGCTTCTCGCCTTCGTGGAAGGGATCCATGGTCAGAACGTGAGCACGGAGTAGCCCCGGCTCGCGAGCGACCGGAGGCTCGCGATCCCCGGCGTCCCCGGGAGCGCGTACTCCTTGAGCAGCTCGAGGCCGGACTCGCGCGCTTCTCCCGCGGCACCGAAGACCTCGGCGCACCCGCACGAGACGCCCGCGACCCTGTCCTCGACCTCGCTCCAGAGGCCGTGGGCCGGGTGAGCGGCCTTGCGGAGCTCACCCGCCCAGCGCGTCCCGGCTCCCTGGAAGAGGATCGTCACGTCGTCGCCCCGCTCCTTGCACTCGTGCGCGACGGCGAGGCCGTTCCACAGGCGCCCGAGCGCCTCGTCGCCCCCACGGGGGTCCGAAAGGATCACCACGGCGGTCTTCATGTGCTTCCCTCCCGGGCTCGTCGATCATCGACGCGCCCGGCTCAGTAAACCGAACGTTCGGTACCAATTATTCCCGGGGCCGCTGGATTCTCGCGAGGAGCTCGTCCGGGAGCTCGGCGAGCACGCGCCGGAAGTGCCGGGGCAACTGGAGCCCCCGCCCGAGCACGAGGGCTCCCTGGATCCGCCCGAGCGCGTTCTCGGCCCGGCGCCGGGCCTCGGCCGGGTTGGCCCCGGCCTCCACGAGGAGTCGCTCGAGCGCCCGGAGCTGCGCGCGGAAAGCCTCGGCCAGCTCGCGGGCGAAGATCTCCGAGCCGCCGCCCAGGACCATCGCCCCGAGCAGGCAGCTCTTGCTGCCGCCGGCGTAGATCCTCGCGACTCCCTCGACCCACCGCTCGAGGCGGGCGCGGGGGCGGCCCGATGCGGCGAGCGGCGCGACGAACTCGCTCGCGATGACCTCGCCGAGCCAGCGGAAGACCTCGCGGGCCATCTCCTCCTTCCCTCCGGGGAAGTGGTGGTAGAGGCTCGCGCGGCCGAGGCCGGTGGCCCGGGACAGCTCGCTCAGGCTGGCGCCCTCGTAGCCGACGCGCCGGAATACATCGGCGATCCGGTGGAGCGCCTCGTCGCGGGTCAGCTTCACGTGACACGCCTCGGGGCTGCCATCGTAACCGAACGTTCGGTACAACGCCACCTCGGCGGACCGCCCCTCCCTCGTCGACGATGGGTAACCGCCCGGGGTGCGCGCGACGTGTCGGGTGCCCTCGGTGCTCGGCCCACTTCGAAGTGGTCGGCTGCATCGGACCCTGGCTGCTCGGGTTGGGCGGAAGGATCACTCCCGTCGTGGACTCACTCCACCGCCTCCCGTAACCTCGGCGCGACGACACCGTATGTGAGACGGTCCAGGAAACGATGGCCGGGTCAGGGGGCGTCCTCGTGCCGGGCCATCGCCAGAAGGAGGTCGACATGAAAGCTCGCGCGAAGCTGCTCGGGGCGCTCGGGATCCTCGCGATCGCGATCGCCCTTGGAACCTCGGCGCTGCATGCGGAAGACATGAAGCCCGAGGAGATGATGAAGAAGGCCGATGAAGTCATGAAGAAGTGCGACGACATGATGGCCATGTGCGACAAGATGGCCGGCATGAAGGGCGACATGCCGATGTCGTGCGCGGGCATGATGTGTTGCCACGAGTGCGACGAGTGCTGCAGGCTCGCCCGGGGGATCCTCGCGGGTTGCGTCGACCACGTCGAGAAGGACCCCAAGATGGCGAAGGAGCACATCCAGAAGGCGATCGCTCTCCTCGACAAGTGTCTCGCCACGCACAAGAAGGTCGGCGAGATGATGATGGGCATGCACGTCTGCTCCCATTGCAAGCTCATGGGCACTTTGGACAAGTGCCCGGGCTGCAAGGGAGACATGAAGGCCATGAAGGACATGATGTGCTGCCCGGGCTGCGGCATGATGTCGGACAAGATGACGAAGTGCGATCACTGCAAGATGGACATGAAGAAGGCCGACGACATGATGAAGACCGGCACGGGAGGCGCAGGAAAGTAACGCCGCGAGGTCCACGGCTCGCATCCGGGCCGGGCGTCGTGCGAGGCGCGGTCCTGCGACCTCTCGCGGCGCCCGGCCCGAAGCATTACGTTGGTGGCATGAGAAGACGAACGAGAGGCGGCCTCGCGGGCGTCGCGACCGCGATCGTCGCGGGCTGTGCGAGCAGCGCGGAGCCCGACCTCGGCGAGATCTACACGAAGGCGGCCCGCTTCCACGACGCCGAGAGGAACCCCGTCGTCGTCATCCCGGGGATCCTCGGGTCCAAGCTCGTCGACCCGGCCTCCGGGAAAGCCGTCTGGGGCGCCTTCGGCGGAGGCGCGGTCGACCCCGAGACCCCGGAGGGCGCGCGTCTCGTCGCGCTCCCGATGAAGGAAGGCGTGCCTCTCGCGGCGCTCCGGGACAAGGTCGCTCCCGCGGGCGTCCTCGACCGGGTCAAGCTGTCCTTCGCCGGGCTCCCGATCGACCTGAACGCTTACTTCCACATCCTGAAAGCGCTCGGAGTCGGCGGCTACCGGGACGAGGGCCTCGCCCTCGCCGGCGCCGTCGACTACGGGAAGAAGCACTTCACGTGCTTCCAGTTCGACTACGACTGGCGACGCGGCAACGTCGAGAACGCGCGCCGGCTCCACGAGTTCCTCGTCGAGAAGGCGGCCTACGTTCGCTCCGAGCGGAAGAAGCAGTTCGGGACCGAGGGCACGGTCAAGTTCGACGTCGTCGCGCACTCCATGGGAGGGCTCCTCGCGCGCTACTACCTGGAGTACGGCGCGGCCGACCTTCCCGCGGACGGTTCCGAGCCGAAGATCACGTGGGCGGGCGCCGAGCAGATCGAGCGGCTCATCGTCGTCGGCACGCCGAACGCCGGCTCCGTCCAGTCCCTGATCCAGCTCGTCCAGGGAGCTTCTTTCGCTCCCGTGCTCCCGAGCTACCGGAGCGCGATCCTGGGGACGATGCCCGCGGTCTACGAGCTCCTCCCGCGTGCGCGGCACGGAGCTGTCGTCCTGGGAGCCAAGAAGGAGCGCGGCGAGGACCTTCTCGACGTGGCTCTCTGGGAGAAGCTCGGATGGGGCCTCCTCGCCCCCGGCGAGGAGTCGACCCTCGCGGAGCTCCTCCCCGACGAGCACGACGCGAAGGCTCGCCGCCGGATCGCCCGCGACCACCTGCGCAAGTGCCTCGATCGAGCGCGAGCGTTCCAGACGGCGCTCGACGCGCCCGCGAGCCGGCCCAAGGGCGTCTCCCTCTACCTCATCGCCGGAGATGCCGTGAGGACGGCCGCGGTCGTGTCGGTCGATCCCACGGACGGATCGCTCGAGGTCGCCGAGAGGGCTCCCGGCGACGGGACCGTGCTCAGGACCAGCGCCCTCATGGACGAGCGGGCGGGCGCGCCGTGGACTCCTCGTCTCATCTCGCCGATTCCCTGGAACCAGGTCATGTTCCTGTTCACGGACCACCTGGGCCTCACGCGGGACCCGGCTTTCACGGACAACGTCCTCTACCTCTTGCTCGAGGACCGCCGCTGAGACATCCTTCGCCGTCGGGGCGGCGTCGGGGAAGCAGTAACCGCCTCGCCGCTCGAGCATAAGCACGAGGCACGGTCGAACATCGCGCTCCATGCGCACTGAAGGGGAGAGGATCATGGGAAGGCACACGGCCCGGGTCGCCGCCGTCGCGGCGCTGGGGGCGTTCTTCGTGTCGTGCTCCAGCACGGACAAGCCCGCGCCCTCGTCCAAGGACGCGGCGGTCTACGAGATGAAGTTCCAGGGGACCTGGACGAAGGCGAACCACCCGACCGACTATCCCGAGGGCTCGTCCTTGAACCCGAACGCCGCTCACTTCTCGGGGATCATCGGCGCCCCTCACAAGGCGAGCTACTCGATCTTCAAGGAGGGCGGACAGGCGACGCCGGGCCTCATGGCTCTCTCCCACAAGGGGAGCAAGAGCCCGCTCGACGAGGAGATCAAGGCCGCGGCCGCCGCCGGCAACGCGGGGGAGATCTTCGACACGGGAGTCTTCCTCGACGTCACCTCTCCCAAGACGGTGAAGTTCGAGGTCTCGGACAAGTTCCCGCTCGTCTCCTTCGTGGCCATGATCGCGCCGAGCCCGGACTGGTTCGTCGGGCTCTCGAACGTTGACCTGAAGGACGGGGGCAAGTGGGTCGACTCGAAGACCATGGAGGCCCAAGCGTGGGACTCGGGGACGTACGAGGGCACGACCTACATGGCGGAGGAGAAGCCGACGACCCCGCACAAGCCGACCGCCCCGTCGGAGGCCCCGCCGTTCGTCGTGGGCGGCAAGAGACCGCCCATCGCCACGGTCACGTTCACGCGCCAGAAGTAGACGAGCCGCCCGCGGCTCGTGCCGCGGCGCGGGCACGAGACGCGTGGAAAAGGCGGGCCCGTCTTCGTAGATTCAGCACCCGCAGCAGGCGAATGCGGTGGTGCAACCATTCACTCGGGCCCCAGGCCCTCGTGAATTCACCGCGCCGGAGGAGGCCACGGTGATCCTGAAGCAGTATTACCTGGGCTGTCTCGCCCATGCGTCCTACCTCGTCGCCGACGAGAAGACGCGCGAGGCGGTCATCGTCGATCCGAAGCGGGACGTGGACGAGTACGTGAAGGACGCGAAGAAGCAGGGCCTCGAGATCCGGCACGTCTTCTTGACGCACTTCCACGCCGACTTCGTCTCCGGGCACCTCGAGCTGCGCGACCGGTGCGGCGCGAAGATCTACCTCGGAGCGCGGGCCGAGGCCGAGTACGACTTCGTGCCCATGAAGACGGGCTCGAAGCTCGACCTCGGGAAGCGGGTCCGCATCCAGGTCCTCGAGACGCCCGGCCACACTCCCGAGGGGATCTCGATCCTCGTCTACGACCTCGCGAAGGACAGGAAGAAGCCCCACGCGGTGCTCACGGGGGACACTCTCTTCATAGGAGACGTCGGGCGGCCGGACCTCATGGCGTCGGTGGGGATGACGGCGACCGAGCTCGCCGGGATGCTCTACGACTCCACGCGGAAGAAGCTCCTCAAGCTGCCGGACGAGACGCTCGTCTACCCGGCGCACGGAGCGGGCTCGCTCTGCGGGAAGAACCTGAGCGACGACACCGTCTCGACGATCGGGGCGCAGCGGACCTACAACTACGCGCTCCAGCCGATGACGAAGAAGGCGTTCGTCGGGCTCGTGACCGCCGACCAGATGGAGGCTCCCGCTTACTTCTCCTACGACGCCATGCTGAACCGGAAGGACCGGGCGACGCTCGAGGAGAACCTGAAGCGCGTCGTGAAGCCTCTCTCGCTCGAAGCGGTCATCGAGGCGCAGAAAGCAGGAGCGCAGGTCCTCGACGTCCGTCCGGCGATCGATTTCGAGGCATCGCACCTCGCGGGCAGCATCAACATAGGGCTCGGAGGGAAGTACGCGACGTGGGCGGGCTCGATCCTCGACCGGACGAAGCCGATCGTGCTCATCGCCGACTCGGGCACGGAGGAGGAAGCCGCCATGCGCCTCGGGCGCATCGGCTTCGACGACGTCTCGGGCTACCTCGAGGGCGGCATGCACGCGCTCGACGGCCGGCCGAAGCTCACGCGGAGGCGCCAGCGGATCACGGCGCCCGCGCTCCTCCGCCAGCTCAGGTCGAAGAAGAAGCCCCTCGTCCTCGACGTGCGCTCCGAGCACGAGTGGGGAGGGAAGCGGATCGAGGGGAGCGTGAACGTCCCCCTGAACCACCTGCGCGAGCGCACGGCGGACGTCCCGCGAGGCCGGCCGATCGTGATCCACTGCGGGAGCGGGTACCGATCGGCGATCGCCGCGAGCATCCTCGCCCAGGAAGACATCGAGACCACCGACCTCGTCGGGGGGATGGGCGCCTGGGAGGCCGCGAAGCTTCCCACCGTCTCCGGCGAAGCCGCTCCCTGAGAGCGGCGCCAGTGATCGAGCGCGTCCTCCGGCGTTCGTCCGGGCAAGGGTGCTAGCATGCGTTTCCTGGGAGACGAGCGGTCCCTTTGGGCACGGGGCAACCCACCGACGAGGAGCTGATGGCGGCGTACGTGGCGGGAGACGCCTCCGCCTTCCGGGAGATATTCCGCCGGTACGGCCCCGTTCTCCAGGGAATGCTCCGCCGGAAAGTGGGCCACGAGGCCGACGCCCAGGACCTCCTCCAGCAGACGTTCCTCCAGTTCCACAGGGCGCGGTTCGACTTCGCCCCCGGGAACCTCGTGCGGCCGTGGCTGATCACGATCGCGCTCAACCTGGGCCGGGAGCTCGGCCGGAAGAGGCGCATCCGGCGCGAGACGCCCCTCGAAGCGGACCCGGCCTGCGCCCCGAGCGTGTCCCAGCCGCTCGACGCACGCGAGGACAGGGAGCGCGTGCGAGCCGCTCTCCTGAGACTGCCCGAGTCCCACAGGGAGGTGATCGAGCTCCACTGGTTCCAGGGTCTCCCGTTCTCCCAGGTCTCGTCGATCCTCGGAGCGTCGATCAACGCGGTGAAGGTCCGCGCGCACCGAGGCTACGAGCGCCTGCGAGACTTGCTGGGCGAGACGCGCCAGGGAAGCGTTTCCGGGAGAGCGCGAGAGGAGTCGGCCGATGGATTGTCGTGAGATCCGCGACCAGCTCCTCCTGGGGAAGAAGCCGTCGGGCGCCGAGGCCGAGGCTCACGCGCGAGCGTGCCCGTCGTGTCTCCTCCTCATGGCGAACGAGGGGAGCCTTGCGAGGAGCCTCGCCGCGCCCCCGGACCCGGAAGGGCCGGAGGCCGAGCGGACCTTGCAGTCGCTCGAGCGGAGCATCGAAGCCGAGCGAGGCGTCCTGGGGTGGCTCAGGAGCCGCCCCGGCTGGCTCCGGCACGTCGCGACCGCGGCGTCGGCGGTCCCGCTCGCGCTGTCGTTCTTCCTGCGCTCCGGCCTCCGCCCGGATCACGCGTACTACCCGCTCGGGCGGATGCTCGCCGTGCTCGCGGCGTTCGCCGGGTTCGCTCTCTGGCTGATCGGGACGGCGACGCGCCCGCTCCATAGGAGGCAGCCGTCTCCGCGCGCGGTCGGTCTCGCCGTCTTCCTCGGGATCATCGTGGCGGTCGGGATCGCGCTGCTCCCTCCGCCGGAGATCCCCGATCCTCATGCGCTCCCGGGCGACCCGGTCCCGCAGGCGTGGCGGTGCCATGCGGTCGGCCTCCTGCTCGGAGCGCCCGTGCTCCTCGTCGCGCTGCTGCTCCGGCGGCACGCGACGCTCAACGGAGCTCTCCTCTTCGCGACGGCGGCTGGGCTCGTCGCGAACTTCCTGCTCCAGCTCGACTGCTGCGCCGTGGACCGCTCGCATCTCCTGAGCGGTCACGCGAGCCTGTGCATCACCTTCATCCTCCTCGTCCTCGGAGGTGCGTGGGTCCACTCGATGCTCGGGCCACGTGATGGAAGTGAACGATGAGAGGCTCGCTCGATGAAAGGGCGTGAATCGGGATGAGCCGTCCTTGCCATGCCCTTGCCTTGCCCTCTCCCGAGCGGGCAGGGGCAAGGGCAGGGGCAGGGGCAAGGTCCCCGTGCTGGATCGTGCCCCTCTTACGCCGGACTTCCTCAGCGACTCCAGACCACCCGAGCTGGCGCCGCCGTATCGAGACACCGACCCGTTGCCGCGGGAGTTCCCGAGCGCCTTGACCCCGCACCAGGTCCGCGAGTGGGTCCGGGACGGGAAGCCCGGCGACCTCTACGAGTGGGCTCGGCAGCGGCGTGCGCGCATGGGAATGCCGGGCTGGTGAGGCATCGAGTCGAGGATCTCCGCGCGGGAGAGTGATGGTCGACGACCGAGCGGTCACTGACCGGAGGGCAGGGCGATCACCCGCGCGCTGTCGGCCCTCCCTTCCTTGAGGAGAGAGGCGAGCGTGCCGCCCCGGACGAGCTCCATGACGAGGTAAGGGCGTCCGCGCTCCTCGCCCAGCTCGCGGAAGCCGACGACGTGGTCGTGCCGGCCGAGGAACTGGAGGATCGCCGCCTCGCGCCCGAAGCGCTCGACCACCTCGGGCGCGGCGTCCTTGAGGACCTTGAGGGCGAGCCGCTCGGTGCCGCCCGGGAGCGTGACCTCGTAGACGGTGCCCATTCCGCCCTCGCCGAGCGTCGAGACGACGTCGTAGCGACCGATGCGTTTCATGGGCCGACCCTCCCGGAAGACTCTGGCCGGACAGAGGCGTCCGCGCCAACGAGCCGCCCAAACGCGCTCTGCAGCGGAACGCCGCCGCAGGCATCCGTGTCTCCGCGGGGCCCACACCCTCTCTCAGACCCTGGGCTCTCTCCCGGGAAGCCCGCTCACCGGACCGTCCTTCGGGAGCTTGGTCTCGATGATCGCTTCCAGCCGCTCGAGCCGGTCCTTCACCTTGCGAGCGTCCTCGCGGGACTGATCGAGGTCCTCTCGGAGCTTGAGCACGCGAGCGCCGCCCTCGGTGCCCTCGCGGAGGCGAGCGGCCGACTCCCGGGCGAGGCGGCGCACGCGGCCGTCCGAGTCGCGAGAGGAAGCGACGTCGAGAGGCGAGAGAGCCCGCGAGTCGCCGGTCGTCTCGAGGCCCGCGACCGCGGCGATCTTCACGCGAAGCTCCTTGTCTCGCGTGAGCTCGGAGAGCCGGTCGAGGGCGTCCTTGCGCGTGGTCTCGCCGCCGGTGTCCGCGAGAGAACCGAGCGCTCGTGCGGCGGCGGCTCGGGTCGCCGTGTCCTTACCGTAAGCCGTCCAGCGAGAGACGACCGGGAGCGCGCGAGGATCGCGGAGAGCGGCGAGGCCGTCGATCGCTCCCTGGCGGATCACGTCGTTCCAGCTCTCGCGGCGCTCGAGCGTCTTCTCGAGGAGAGCGAGCGAGCGCTCCGAGCGGATCCGGCCGAGGGACTTCGCGGCCTCCGCCTCCACGAGCCAGGTCCTGTCGCCCTCGAGCACCGAGAGGACGGCCGAGGCGGCGGCTTCATCTCTCAAGAACTCTCCCAGGGCCTTCACGATCGCGCGGCGGACCTTCGCGTGAGTGGCGCGGCCGAGCCCGTCCTCGAGCGAGCGGCGGGCGCTCTCGGTCTTGATCGTGCCGAGGGCCGTCGCGGCCTCGAACGAGACGCCCCAGAAGCGGTCCTCGCTGACCGCGCGCCGGAGCGCCTCGATCGCCTTCGGCGTCGCCTTCTTCCCGAGAGCGCGCGCGGCGCGGATTCGCGTGATCGGGTCCTCGTCCTTCTCGAGGGCGAGGACGTGCATGCTCTCGGGAAGCTCGGAGATGTCGAGGGAGACGAGCGCCCACCCGCCGGGGTCGAGAGCGACCCAGTCCGGGCGCTTCTCCGCGGGGAAGTGGAAGGTCTGCTTCCGCTCCTCGAGCTGGAGGCGGTGCGCCTCGCGCTTCCCCGAGATCCAGAGAGAGAGGCCGAGCTCGAGGTGGAAGACGTCGCGCGCGGACGAGGGATCCTGCGTCTGCTCGATCGTGAGCTTCGCGAGCTTCCGCTCCTCGTCGTGCTCGAAGGCGAGCTTGAGCGAGGCGTGCCCGCGCCCGAGGACGTGCTCGTCGAAGAAGCGCTCGAGGTCGCGGCCGGTCGTCTCCTGGATCGCTCGCTGGAAGTCGACGGTCTCGACGGGCTTCTCGCGATGCTTCTCGAGGTAGTGCTTGATCGAGGCGCGCAGGTCGTCTTCTCCCAGGAGAAAACGAAGGTAGTGGAGGACGCTCCCGCCTTTCTCGTAGAGGTGGCGGTCGAAGATGTCGATCGGAGCGTGATACGTCCGCTGGACGATCGGGCGGCTGTAGCGCGTGTCGAACTCCTCGAGGTATTCCTCGACGGTCCCGAAGGAGTAATGGAGGTAAGCGTCGTCTCCTTCGGACCTCTCCTTCCAGAGAGCCTCGGCGTAGGTCGCGAAGCCCTCGTTGAGCCAGCCGTGAGCCCAGTCCTTGCAGGTCACGAGGTCTCCGAACCACTGATGCGCGAGCTCGTGCGCGACGAGCATGTCCGACTGGAAGTCCTCGTGCGCCCGCGCGTCGTGGAGCGTCCTCAAGGTGAGCGTCGTCTGCGTCGTGTTCTCCATGCCGCCGAAGATGAAGTCCTCGACGCAGACCTGGTCGTAGCGGGGCCACGGGTAGCGCACGCCCGTCCACTCGGAGAAGAAGGCGAGCATGTCCTTCGTGGGAGAGAACGAGAGCTTCGCCTCCTCCTCGCGGCCTTTCGGGACGAGGAACCGGAGCGGGATGTCCTCCCAGCGGTCCTCGAGCTTCGAGAACTCTCCCGCCACGAGGGTCGCGAGGTAAGGCGGGATCGCGCGCTCCATCTTCCAGTGGAAGGTCCGCGTCTTCGCGCCCTCGTGGGACTCGGCGAGGACGCCGTTCGAGAAGACCTCGAGCGGCGCGGGGACCGTCGCGCGGAGCTCGAACGTCGCCCGGTCGCCCGGCCGGTCGAGGCAAGGGAACCAGGCGCGCGCGTCCTCGTCCTGCCCTTGAGTCCAGGCCTGGCGCGGCTTGTTCGGGAACTGGGAGTCGGGCCCGACGAAGTAGAGGCCTCGCTGGGGCCTCGTCGCGTAGGCGATCTCGAGGTCGAACGACTCGCCCGCGCTCACGGGAGCGGGCGCCTCGATCGTGAGCTCGCGATCGGTCGTCGAGAAGGCCGCTTCGAGCGGCTCGCGGCTCCCGCGGTGCGTGACTTTCGTGACTTCGAGGCCGACCGCGTCGAGCTTGAGCGTGCGAAGAGGCCGCCTCGTGGAGATCGCGAGCCTCGCCGTGCCTTCGATCCTGTGCGCGTCGAAGTCGAGCCTCGCGTCGAGGGCGTAATGCGAGACGACGAAGGGCCGGTCTGGCAAGTAGGTCGCCTTCGCTCCCGGGAGCTCGAAGCGCTTCGTGGCCGAGCCTCCGCCGGAGTCGATGCGCCTGCGACCGCAACCCAGCTCGTGCGACCGTTCCATGCGAGGTCTCCTCTCGGCAGAGGCAGAAGGGACGGGCGGGAGGGGCCGGATGCTACGCCGCAACCCACGGCCGCTCAAGGGTCGTACCCCGTGAAGGGGGATATCCCCTTCGAGGGTCGAGGAGCCTTCGTCTCGCTTTTCCGCGACGAGAACGTTCCTTTCGACTTGGGCGCCGTCGTGGACGCGCCGCGTCAGAGCCGCTACAATGCGCGAGTCCAGGTCGGGGATCGACACCTTTGGCGCGGGGCCGGAAGCCGTGAGCCCAGCAGGAGGAAGGCCGATCGAGACCACGAAGATGAACGCCATCTGCTTCGGCGGCGGCGGCCTCGTGGGAACGGCCAAGGCCCTCGGACACCTGGTCGGCCTCGACCAGATCATCCGCGATCCCTCGTGCCGGGGCGAGCTCAAGCCGTCCTTCTTCGACTTCATGGCCGACGCCCAGGTCCCGCTCAAGGAGTGCGAGGCGCGGCTCGACGACATCTACGCCCTGATCCCGCGCGACGTGCGCTCGGGCAAGCGCGATCACCTCCCCCGCTACTTCAAGGTCGCGTGCGGGATCTCGGGAGGCTCGCTCCTCGCGGCGGGGCTCGTCTCGGGGATCCCGATCGTCGAGCTCGTGCGCGAGCTCCTGAACTTCCCGGTCACGGCTTATTTCATGCCCGACGTGAAGGAATACCTGCGCGGCGTGAAGCGCCTCCCGCTCGTTCCGCTCAAGGTGGCGAAGGTCCTCGCGAACGAGCTCCGGCGCGGGCCCGAGAGCGTCTACCGCGGGCGAGGCTCGCGGTGGTCCATGCCGATCATCCGCCGCGCGGCTCGCCTCGCCTTCGAGCTCATGTCGACGACGCAGGATATCCTCCCGCGAGGGCTCTTCTCCGGCGAAGGGATCGAGCGCTACATAGAGGAGCTCGAGAAGCGCTTCGGCCTCGCGAACACCTTCGCCGAGGTCCGCGAGCGCGGGCGCTACCTGTTCATCATCTCGGAGCGCTTCAACGCCTCCCGGAACCTCTCGTCGTCGCCGGGAGAGCCGGACACGACCGTCTACTTCGGCTTCCCGCCCTACGACACGACGCCCGTCTCCCAGGCGATCCG
>JACQDU010000681.1 GCA_016200955.1 bacterium | reverse complement strand
GTTCCACGCGCGGTAGACGACTCCCATGCCTCCTTTCCCGAGCTCGGAGAGGATCACGAAGGGGCCGAAGCGGCGCGCTGGGTCGGCCCGCGCCTGCTCCACCTCGAGCGAGAGCGCCTGCGCGAGCTCCCCGCTCTGCGTCACGCGCCCCGAGGACGAGCGCGCGAGCGACGCCGAGGAGCGCGCGACCGTTCCCTCCGGCTTCGGCGGCTTCGCGACGTCGGGGTCGGCCGTGTCGAAGATCGGCGCGGACGCGAGCCGCGTCGCCGCGTCGGGGTCGCCGGAGCTGCTCGGGTCGAACGTCGTCGGAGCCGTGTAAGTCGCCGTGTCGGGGTCGCTCGACGCGGTCATGCCGGGTCCGGCGCTCGCCCCGTAAGCCTGGGGCGGCTCGTTGAGCGGCGCCTGGACGAGGCCGCCGCAAGCGGGGCACTTGCCCCATCGGCCCGCATCGCCTCTCGGGATGACGATGCCGGTCTTGCAGTGGCGACAGGCGAACGCGATCGGCATTGGTTGTCCTGAGCCCGATGAGGGGCCGCCTCGCGGAAGCGAACGTCGTAGTCATGGCGGCAACGAGCGAGATTTGCCAGCGCGACGCTCCGCTCACGGCCCGTTCCTCAAGTTACGGGGCGTTACGTTTGACTGGCCGGCGGGGATCGGCTAATCTCGCCGCCCCGTCCGTGGGAGGGGGGAGGCCCGGGAGCGGCGAAGCTCCCAGGTCGAGTCGGTTCAAGCATCAAGCGTTTGCGCCGCGATCGCGTGCGCGTCGCGAGAGCGACGCCAGGCGGCGCGGTCGCGGTCGCGTCGGAGCAGGAAATGGCCACCGAGAACCCCACGCACGTCGCCGGTTTCACGATCCAGACACCGATCGAGTTCGGCACCTTCGGTCGGTGCTACGTCGGCTTTCACAGCCAGGAAGGCCGGCGGATCCTGAAGATCCTCCGGGACGGCGAGGAGGTCGCGCTCTCGGACGAGGAGCACGCGAAGCTCCAGGCCGACAACCCGCTCCTGTTCTTCGAGCCGAGGCAGCAGACCGAGCAGGGGCAGCGGATCCTGATCGGCCACTTCCACCAGGCCGCGAGCATGGGCCTCCTCGTCTCGGGGAGCGAGATCCAGAAGGGCTGCGAGAAGACGACGCGCGAGCTCGACCCGAACAACGAGTGCGCCCAGACCGTGCGCTCGACGACTCTCCAGCAGAAGCTCGAGCTCGTGAAGGTCCTCGCGCAGCGCATCGAGAAGATGCACTCGGAGAAGAAGACCTTCCCTTACCTGACGCCGTGGAGCGTCATGCTCTCGGACGCGCAGCCCAAGCTGGTGGACGTGGGGCTGGGCTACTCGCCCGACAAGCTCGACCTGGGGCAGGTCCACGAGGACATCCTCTGCTACTTCGCGCCCGAGGTCGTCCGCTGCCTCGCCGAGAAGAAGCCGCTCCAGGTCGGGCCGGCGGCCGACATCTACGCGCTCGGCCTCACGGCTCGCTCGATCCTCCTCGAGAAGGTCGTCGAGATGGAAGGAAGCCCCGCGCCCGCTCCGGCGCCCGCGGGAGGGGCGGCCGCTCCGGCCGCTCCGGCCGCCGGGCTCACCAAGCGCGAGTCGATCCTCGCGGGCAGGACCTGGAAGAAGACTTACCAGGAGAAGATCTCGACCCGGCTCGAGCGCTGCCTCGCGCGCGCGGCTTCGTCCGACCCGCGCCGGCGCCACGGCTCCGTGACCGAGTTCGTGAGAGAGATCGACTCGATCCTGAAGTCCAAGGAGATCGCCTGGACTCCTCCCTCGAAGGCGCCGCAGGCCGTCTTCGCCGCGCTCGTCGTGCTCGCGATCCTGATCGGCGGCTACTTCGCGCTCAGGCCCTCTCCCAAGGAGTACCTCGCGCGCAAGGCTTACGTGGACGCCACGCACGAGGGAGATCTCCAGAAGCGGCTCGACCTCCTCACGAAGGCGCCGCAGCCCGACAGCGGGCCTCTCGTCGAGACGCTCAGGCTCAAGGCGATCACGCTCCTCGACCAGGCGCAGAAGACGCCCGCGAACACGCCCCAGGCCGTGGAGGCGGTGCGGGCTTACGCGACCTCGCAGAAGAACGGGACGAACGACGCCGACGCACTCACGGCGAGGTTCGTGGCGGCCTTCATGCAGCGCTGGGCCCTCATGGAGCGCACGGACTCGACCAAGGAGCTCACCGAGATCGCGGGCTCCTCGCCGAGCGACGAGAAGGCGAAGATGCTCCCCTTGCTCGCCAACTGTGCGCTGAGAGTCGCGCCATTCGGTGTCGAGGGAGGCGACCTCAAGCCCGAGGACGTGAAGCGCTGGCTCGACGCGAGCCGCGAGGCGCTCGGCGAGGACTCTCCCCTGAAGCGCCTGTGGCCCAAGCCCTCGGGTTACGAGAAGTTCCCCGAGCTCCAGCAGACGAGCTACCACGCGGGCTGGATCGCCAAGGCCCTCACGGGGAGGCTGAAGACGCTCCTCGCGCCGCCGGACGACTCGGCGGTCTCGGAGCTCCTCGAGGCCAGGGACACGTTCCCGACGTTCGCGACCTCGGGCGCCTACGCGATCCAGCTCGCGAAGGCCGCGAAGGACGAGAAGACGATCGCCGAAGCGAAGGCGGCCCTCGACGCGGCCCAGAAGCTCAAGAGGGAGAACCAGACCTTCGGCGAGGGCACGCTGGCTCTCGCGAACCTCGCGTTCACGACGGCGAAGATCGCGAAGCAGGACCAGGCGAAGGCGTTCAACGAGGCCAAGGCCGCCTACAAGACCGCCCTACTCGACAAGGCGAGCACTCCCGGGCTCGACCTGGCGCCTCTCGCGAACAGGGGCGTGCTCCTCTCGGGCAAGGAAGCCGGGATCGCGACGGCGCGCGACGAGAGGATCACCGGAGACGCCCAGAAGAACCGTTCTCTCCTGAACGACGCGGCGACGGCGCTCCAGGACTACCTCGACGCGTCGGACAAGGACAAGACGCTCCAGGAAGGCTCGCCCGACGTCCACGTCGCGCTCGGGCTGATCTTCGTGGCGCTCGGCCGCCAGGAAGACGCGGAGCCTCACCTGGGCTGGGTCTACGTCGACGGCGAGCTCAAGAAGGACGCGAAGTATCGGGTCGAGGGCGACGTCGTGAACAAGCCCGTCTCCGAGATCTTCTACAAGAAGTGCCGGAAGGACCTGGAAGACCTTCTCGGTAAGGAGAGCCCCGACGAGGCGAAGCACCAGGCTCTCCACGAGAAGCTCGACGCCCTCGCGAAGCTCGAGAAGTTCGACCTCTCGTTCATGCCGCTCAACGACGCGAAGCAGCACCTCAAGATCGCGGAGGCGTTGAAGCCGGGGAAGAAGCGCAAGGACGCCCTCCTCGCGGCGAGGAACACGTTCGACGGCGTCTTCTCGAAGGACGAGACGTGGCAAGAGGGCGTCGAGGGCCGCATGCGCGCCGCGCTCCTCCTCGCGCGCGACGAGGACGACCCCAAGGAGTCGGGCGCGTTCCTCGCGGAGGCGCAGACGTTCCTCGACAAGGCTCCCGACGCGCTCAAGGCGAGGAAGATCTCGCAGAAGGAAGTCGCCAAGGCGCTCGACCCGCAGACGAGCGCGGTCCGCAAGGAGTGGTTCGCTCTCCTCGACCGCTGGCTCAAGGCGAAGGGCGACTCGGTGGACCTCTCGAACGAGAACGACCAGCTCTTCGTGACGACGATCCTGAAGGTCGCCGAGGGCGACGGGAAGACCGAGCTTGACCAGGTCGCGAAGGGCCACGTCGCGCAGGTCCACTTCGTGATCGGGAAGTGGAGCGCCGACCAGAAGAAGTGGACCGAGGCCGTCACTCACCTGGGAGCGGCCGTCGACAACCTCCCGCCCGAGAAGGACGCCCTGATCTCGCAGGCCGCGCTCGCGGCGGCGGACATAGCGCTCCTCCACTCGAAGGACGTGCGCGAGGAGGAGGCTCCCTGGAAGGGCGCGGCCGGCGCGACGGCGTGGGGACGCGACGTCCTCGCGAAGCGGCTCGGGGCCCAGAACTACCGCTCCTTCGTGGACCAGGTCAAGCAGGGGAAGATCACGCTCTTCAAGGACGCCGAGGCCGCGAAGCGGCTCGTGGACGACATCCTGAAGAACGAGACCTCGGTGACGGTCGACGACCTCACGTTCGCGACGAAGATCTACGCGAAGTCTGCGAAGGCCTACCTCCTCCTCGCTCGCGGCAAGGCCGCCCAGGGCGCGAAGCCCGAGGCGAAGGACGCCGCGAGGACGGCCATGGACAACTCCGACGCCGCGAGGGAGCCCGACATCTTCGTCGAGGCCGCTCACATCTACTGCGTGAGCGCGCCCGACTCGGACGTGAAGACGGCCGACTTCAAGTCGGTCGTCGAGAAGGCGCAGGGCCTCTCGTCGAACGCTGCGGGGAAGTGGAAGGAGAACGCCGCTCTCCTGCCGAACGCTTACGCGCCGCTCTACTGGCTCGGCCGCCACAACCAGGCGTCCGCGGACGACCGGACCGGCGGCCTCGGCGGGACGCCCGACGACACGGCGAAGAAGCAATACGGCGCCGCCCAGAAGAACTACGAGGACTACAAGAAGGCGGTAACCGACGCGGGGTCGAACGCCGTCCCGGAGGCGTCCGACCTCCAGACGCGGATCAACACGTGTGCGATCAACTCCCAGTGAGGGACCGCGGCCTTTCGACGAAGAGGACCAACGGAGGAAACGAATGAGGTTGGCTCGCCCGAGGCTTCTCCCGCTCGTTCTCGCGTCCGCGACAGGCGCCGCGCTCCTCCAGGGGTGCTTCCTGTTCGGGGGCGAGTGCTCGTCCTTCAAGAGCGACCCCACGAAGTACGACTTCCTCAAGATCGACGGCGACAAGCTGGCGACCAAGGAAGCCGGGCCGTTCGTCGTGGCCGCTTACTGCAAGGGAACGCCGCGCGACCTCGTGCGCGAGGCGATCGAGGCCGCCCTCAAGGACTCGGGCGGCGGCAGCCTGGGCGACCTCAAGGACGAGGGCGGCAACTACCACAACTTCGCCCGCTGGGTGCCCTACGGCGGCGAGAACACGGCCGTCACGTTCGAGACGAACTTCAAGTCGAAGGACCTGAACATAGGCGACCCGATCGAGATCGTCTGGCGCGGCACGACCAACGAGCGCTCCTTCGAGTGCAACAAGCTCGAGAACGGGAAGCCCGTGGCCGGCTACCCGACGATCGCTCCCGTGGGAGACAAGTTCCACCTGAAGATGCCGCTCGAGTACGCGGCCGACAAGAAGAAGACGCTCATCGCCGTCGTGAAGCTCGAGGAGAGGCCCGAGGGCGGCTTCAAGTTCAAGGGTCAGCTCCCGTTCGCGATCCGCTCGAAGGCGAAGCCCGGCGCCGACATCGCGGTCGAGTGGGACGGCAAGGAAGACAAGATCACGCCCGAGCTCGAGTCGATCGAGTTCTTCACGGTCACGGGCTTCAAGGGCGACCCGCGCGACTTCCAGTGCCACTTGATGCACAAAGAGGTGAAGACCCAGAACGGGAGCTTGCTCACGTTCGACCTCGCGCTCACGACCGCCTGGTTCAAGGTCACGGGCCACGCCGAGGCGGCCTTCAAGGTCTTCACGGCGACGGGCGAGATCACGGGCGAGAGCGGCAAGGTCTCCCGCATCGAGGCGAAGCTGCCCGAGGGCTACCCGCAGCCCGGGAAGAAGTACGAGAGCAAGGACAAGCTCAACGCGGTCCAGGCCAAGGACCAGCAGGCGGGCGACTACGTGCTCGAGTACGACACGGACGAGCAGACCGCGAAGGTCACTTACTCGCTCAACATCCGGATCCCGGTCGTCAAGGGCTCGAAGGACCCGGACAAGGTCGAGTTCACGATCGAGGTCAAGCAGGCGAGCGGGGGCTCGAAGTCCTACACGCCCGTCTGGAAGTCGGAAGAGAAGTAAGCGCCAGGAACTCTCGAGAGGTTCGAGCAACAAAAGGGGAGGACGCTAGGAATGGCCGACCAGACCGACCGGCTCGTCGCGAAGTACGACGACCTCGCGCGCATCGCGAGCCAGCTCTCGCGGCTCACGGACACGATCACCACGAACGCGCGCGCCTACCCCGACGCGACGGTGGACTGGAAAGCGTTCCGCCAGAAGCTCATGGTCGTGAACGAGGGGATCGCCGAGAGGCGCTTCCGCCTCGCGTTCGCGGGCGGCTTCTCGGTCGGCAAGAGCTACCTCGTCTCGCTCTTCCTCGGGCGCCCTGGCCTGCTCCCGTCTTACAACAAGCCGACGACGGGAGTCGTGTCGGGCATCCGTAAGGGCACTCGCCCGACGATGGAAGTGCACTACTGGACGCGCTCGGACTCGGACGACATGCAGCGCTACTACCTCGACCAGCTCGGGATCCCGCAGAGCGTCCCGATCGGCGACGGCCCGAAGGCCGTCGAGGCGCTGCGGCCCAAGCTCCCGCCGCAGAAGCAGAACATGGTGACCTCCTACTTCAACCTGCTCGCGGCGCACGAGAAGTACGCCTCCAAGCTCGGGACGACGCAGGAGGTTGTCTACAACCCGATCCAGCCCGAGCACGCGGGCAACCCGGAGAAGTACGTCGACCGCTACCCTCACATTCAATACATCATCAAGCTCGACAACCCGGAGCCGAACCAGCCGCTCCTGCGGACGATCAAGCAGGTCGTCCTCTACGTGGACTCCGAGTACCTGACCGACACGGTCGAGGTCGTCGACCTCCCCGGAGCGGGCGCGTTCGACCCGATCGACACCTACATCCAGCACTACTTCCTGCGGAAGACCGACGGCGTCACGGTCGTCACGAACATCAAGCGGCCGTTCGACGAGCAAGAGTCGGTCGTCGTCGACATCCTGAAAGCGAACCAGGACGAGCTCAAGGGCCGCGCGTTCATCGCCATGACGATGTTCGACACGCTCGCGGGCCCCGAGCTCGACCCCGAGCGGCTCCTCCTCGAGTTCCGCTCGATCCAGTCGAACGTCCTCCAGGGGAGGATCCAGCTCCCCGACGCGCCGCTCTTCTACGTCTCTCCTTTCATCACGTCTCTCGTCGAGAAAGTGCAACGAGGCGAGAAGCTCTCCGACAAGGAGTCGCCGTACTACGAGCTCTACCAGAAGCAGAGCTTCGGGAAGACGAACGACGCGCGGCTCGACGCCCTCCTCGAGGCTTACCGCCGCGCGGGCGGCCTCCCCGACATGCGCCGCCGACTCCTCGAGCACTTCCGGGGAGAGATGGTTCGCCTCAAGCTCGCCTCGATCACGAAGGGCCTCGCCTCGCTCTCGCGCGAGCTCGAGGGCTCGTTCAAGCCGCGCTGGGAGAAGGCCGTCAAGGAAGGCGGCAAGGCCGAGCAGCTCAAGATCGTGGGCGCGATCAAGTACGTGAGCCGCCTGCGCGACGGCTTCGCCGAGAAGTCGAACAAGTTCCGCAAGGAGAGCATCCTGAAGAAGCCCTTCGACAAGGTCTTCGAGCAGGTCACGCAGAGGATGGCCGAGCGGATCAAGCTCCACCTCGCCCAGTGCACCGAGGCCGAGCTCAAGAAGGAGTTCGAGACCATGGGCGGCGGCCGCGAGCCCAAGGAGCTCCTCCGGCTCTTCCGCGAGCACGCCCAGGCCGCGATCGTGGACGACTTCTCGCGCTTGATCTGGGACCGCGCCGGCGACAACCGCGTCGCGCACGACGGCCAGCCCGCGCCGATCCCCCAGGACACTCTCGGCCTCCTGAAGAAACACATCCGCGACGGCTACTACGTGGCGTCGGGCAAGGAAGAGCTCGTGGGCGCCGTGAACGCCCTCCTCCCGAACAACCCCGACGAGCGCAACGCCTTCAAGCGGATCTTCGACGAGCTCGAGCTGTGCCTCGAGATCACGACCGACAACTTCGTGACGCGCGAGACGCTCGACCTGAACGAGCCCGTGGACTCCCTCGCCCAGGGAGCGGCTGGCTTCCCCGACTGGGCGAAGCGCTACCAGTCCGGCCTCACGCAGGTCCTCACCGAGAAGCTCCAGCGGTACGCCAAGAACATGCAGGGCTACCTCTGGAACCTCTACTGGAAGCACATCTCCTCCGCCGAGACGAAGGTCGGGGCGTTCCTCGAGTCGGAGGACCTGCTCGGCCTCGTCACGGTGAACATAGACGACATCCAGCTCAAGGCCGACGGCAAGACCGGCGTCTTCTCCCCCAAGGTCATCCTCGAGCACTTCACGGAGTGGAAGAAGGTGGACGCCGCGATCACCAACTTCGAGCACGAGCTCGGGTAAGCCGCGGCCGCTCGGAAGAAGAGATTGAAACCACAGAAAGCACCGAACGCACCGAAGTCGTTTTCTTCGGTGCCTTCGGGGGCGTTCGGTGGTTCCAAGAAAACGAAGAGAGTGAGAACCACGAGGACACGAAGTCCCGGAGAGAAGTCCTCTTCTTGACCGCCATGTCTCCGTGGTTCATGTCGTCCGTCGTTCGTTCGTGGTTCAATCGTCGCTCCGAGGACCGGAGTTGGGCGAGGCATCCGTCGGGCCCGCGACGAGGCACGTGAACGACGACGGGGCTCGCGCGGCGGCGCTCTCGCCGCTCGTCTTCCTCGGGGTCGAGCTCCCGCGAAGGAAGGTCATCGTCCTGGGCGTCATGCTCGGGCTGTTCCTCTCGGCCGTCGAGGCGACGGTCGTCGGGACGGCGCTCCCGTCGATCGTGGCGTCGCTGCGAGGGCTCGAGCTCTACGGGGGCGTCGTGACGGCTTACCTCGTCGCGTCCACGGTGAGCGTGCCCGCGTGGGGCCGGCTCTCCGACCTGCACGGGAGGCGGCCGTTCTACCTCCTGGGAGTCGCGATCTTCCTCCTGGGATCGATCCTCTCGGGCGCGGTGCCGGAGCCTTCGATCGACGCGGCGACGGGAGACGTGCGCTCGACCATGCCTCTCCTGATCGCGGCGCGCGCGCTCCAGGGGCTGGGCGCGGGGGCGATCATGCCCGTCGGCTTCACCATGGTCGGCGACATCTTCGACCTCGAGGAGAGGGCGCGCGTCCAGGGATTCCTCTCGTCGGTCTGGGGCCTCTCGTCGGTCGTCGGGCCGCTCGTGGGAGCGTGGATCGTCAAGCACACGAGCTGGCGCTGGTGCTTCTACCTGAACGTCCCCTTCGGCCTCCTCGCGGCGCTCTTCGTGGGAGTCGCGTGGAGCGAGACGCGCGAGAAGGGCCACGAGCGGCTCCGCGTGCTCCCGCTGCTCCTCCTCACCGGATCGCTCGGGCTCGCGCTCGTCGCGATCGGACTGGCGCAGAAGCGCGAAGCGACGGTTCTCGCCGGCCCGGCGGTCGCGGGAGCGGCGCTCGTCCTCGCCCTCGTCATGGGAGCGGGGTTCGTGCTCATCGAGCGCAAGGCGAGGACGCCCGTCTTCGACCTCGGCCTCTTCCGGAACCCGATGTTCCGCGCGGTGGCGATCGGAGGGCCGTTCTCCGGCATGAGCATGTTCGCGGCGATCACGTTCACGACGCTCTTCGTGCAAGGAGTCCTGGGGAAGGAGCCCGATCAGGCGGGGTACACGCTCGCCTTCCTGTTCTTCGTGTGGATGGCGCTCAACTTCGTCTCGCCGCGGCTCGCGCTCCGCTTCGGCTTCCGTCCGGTGGCCGTCCTGGGAGCGATCGCCGTCGTCCTGGGCTACGCCCTCCTCGCGGGAGCGGGCCGAGAGACGGCTTACTCGACCGTCGCGGCGAGCATGGTCGTCGTGGGAGTCGGCATGGGCCTCACGATCGCGCCTCTCGTGATCGGGGTCCAGTCGAGCGTCGAGAGGGACCGCCGCGGGGCGGCGACCTCGCTCACGCAGTTCTCGCGGTCGCTCGGGGGAACGCTCGGAGTGGCGGTGATCTCGACCGTCCTCGCGACCGGCCTCGCTTCCGAGGTCGCCCGGCTCGGCGGCGAGCGCGGCCTCTCGCCCGAGAGAGCGCGCGCCCTCTCCCGTGACGTGGACGCCGTCGTGAGAGAGGCGGCGGCTCTCCCCGAGGTGGAGCGAGGCGTGCTCCGCGACGCTCTCGCCAGCTCGATGCGAGCGGCGTTCGCCACGGCCCTCGGTGCTTCGGTTATCTTCCTCCTCTCGACGTTCATGATCCCGAGGGAGCTCCCCTCGCCCGGAGCGACGAAGCCCGCATGACCACTCCCGAGGAAGCGCTCGTCGCACGCGAGATGATCTCCAAGCTCGTGGCCCTCGCGCGCGAGGCGCAGGACGACGCCAAGCTCGCCATGGCCCTCCACGCCCAGGGGCACGCCTTTCTCCTCGCGGGAGAGCTGACCGAGTCCGCTCACGCCTTCGACGAGTCGCGCGAGCTCTCGCTGCGAACGGGAGACAAGCGCGGCGCCGCGATCACGCTCGCCATGATCGGCTTCCTCGCCGTGGCCGCGGGCGACGTCGAGCAGGGCCTTCCGCCCGTCGCCTCGGCCGTCGCGGATCTCGAGGCGGCCGATCCTGCGCGGGCCGCGATCGCTCTCCGGCTCGCGGAGACTTCCCGGAAGTTCGACCCCAAGCGCTTCGACGCCGCGCTCAAGGCTGCGACGCGGGCTCGCGGGAGCGAGGTGCAGGACGAGCTGGCGAGGGCGGTCGAGGGCGTGCGGGGGAAGTGATGCGAGGGGAATTCAACCTTCCAAGCTCTCTGCGCGTCCTCCGCGCACTCTGCGCCTCTGCGGTGAACACACATCCCAAGATGTGATCAATGAAGAGGAGTCGCTGTCAGAGCGACTCCAGGAACGCGACGAGGTCCGCGATCTCCTCGCGCGTCATGTCTTCCTCGCCCTCGGAGAGAGGCGGGTGGTACCTCTTCGCGAAGACGTCCTCCAGCGACCGAGCGCGCCCGTCATGGAGGAAGGGCGCGCGATGCCTCACGCCGCGGAGCGTGGGAGGATTGAAGCCCTGGTAGACATCGTCTCGCGACTCGAGGCCGACCGTGTAGACGCGCGGGGTCGTGTAGTCAGGACGTGCGTGGCAGCGGCTGCAGGAGCGCGTGCGGAAGATTTCCTGGCCACGCCTCACGGCGTCGGGCGACGACGGAGGACGCGGCGGCACGAAGTCGATCGTCTCGAGGAACGCGACGACCGCGTCGACGTCCTCGGCGGTGGGCTCGGGACCCTGCATCGTCTTCGTGAGCGAGTGCTCGATCGCGGGGCGGAGCTCCTGCTGCCATCCGTGCCACGTGTAGGGCGGCGTCTTCGAGACGCCCCTGAGGCTGAGCGTCTTCTTGGCGTTGCCGTAGCGCCCGTCGTTGAGCGTGTCGAAGCTCGAGCCATTCGTGTGGCCGTCGGTGTGGCAGGAGTGGCACGAGTACCACTGGTGGAAGGAGCGCTTGCCGTCGTAGAAGATGGCCTCGCCGCGCCGGGCGAGTGACGGCGACTCCGGCCCGCCGAGGGAGATCGTCCGCGTCACTTGCGCGCTCGCGACCGAGACGACCTGGAGAGTATTCGCGAGGTAGTTGGCGACGACCACGGACTCCCCTCCGGGAACGAAGGCGGCGCTCACGGGGCGGCCTCCGAGCTGCACCCGCCTGAAGCGCCTTGCGTCGGCGACGAGGTCCCGATCGATGTGATCGCCGGGGCCGCCGAACGCGACGAACGGGAGCGGCTGGAGGAGGAGGATGAGCTCGTGGGTGCCTCCGGCGCAGAGCGCCAGGAGCTGACCGTCCGGGCTGACGGCGACTCCGTCCACGTCGGCGACGGCCTTGCCTCGCGGGTCGAGCGCGATCGCCTCGCGCGGCCCTTCCTCGCCGAGCGGAACGCGGCTCAAGCGGCTCCCGAGGACCCAGCCTCTGTCGATGTCCTCGCGGTTCGTGCGACCTCCGCGCTCCGCGACGTTGCCCACGTAAGCCCACGCGCCGTCCGGCGCGACCGCGAGCTGGCGCACGTTGTGCCCGCGGAGGGGTACGGTGTGGCGAAGCGAGAGGTCCGCGGCGTCGAGCACGCGCACGTCCATCGAGCGCGCGTGCCCGACGGCCAGGCGCTTCCCGTCCGGCGTCAGGACCAGGTGCCACGGCTCCTGGCCGACGGCGGCGCTCGCGACGACGGCGAGCCCGCCCAGGTCCACGACCGAGACGGCGTCGTCTCCCGAGAGCGCGACGAAGGCACGGCTCCCGTCCGGTGAGATGGCGACGCCGCGCGGCTCGTAGCCCACCTCGACCGTGCCGATCGTCCTGAGCGCGGGAGGAGCGACCTCGAGGACGCTCACGCTGCGCGACATCCAGTTCGTGACGACCGCTCGCTTGCCGTCCCGGGAGAGCGCCACGGCGAACGGTCGCTTGCCCACGGGGACCTCGGCGGCGACCTCGCCTTTGTCCAGGTCGACCAGCGACGCCGTGTCCGCGGTCGCGTTCGCCGTGACGGCCCAGCGGCCGTCCGGCGAGAGCGCGAGGCTCGCGGGGGAGCGGTCCTTCCCGCCGCCGCCCTCGGCGGCTCCATGCTGCGGGACGAGCGCGAGGCTGGTGAGGACCAGAAGGGCCGCGCGGGCGGCTCTTCCGATCATCGCCAGATCTTGCCGGTTCGGCTCGACGAGCCGACGCGGGCGATGCTTCACCCGTACCCCTTGGCTTCCTTCGTGGAGACGTCCTTGCCGGCGAGGACGGCCGTGAGAGCGTCGCGCACGTACTGGGCCTTCGCCTCGCTCTCCTTCGTCTGCCACGTCCTGGCGGTCTGGAGGTCGTCGAAGGCGCCGTAGTAGCGGAGGACGCCGTTCGTGTCGATCACCGCGTATTGCGGCGTCGACCGCGCGCCGTAGTAGTCGGCGACGACGTTCCGGTCGTCGAAGAGGATCGGGATGTCGAAGTTCTTGACCTCGGCGTACCTCTTGATCTCCTCCGCCGAGTCGCCGGCGCTGCTGCGAATCCCGAGGAAGACCACGTCCTTCTTGCGGAAGTCCGCGATGAGCTTCCCCGTCCTCTGCTCGTAGCCCCACGTCACCGGGCACTTGTCGCTCACGAAGAAGAGGACGACGGTCTTCTTCCCCTTGAGCTCGGAGAGCGTGACGAAGCTCTCCTTCTCGGCCATCACGTCCTTCAGCTTGAAGTCGCGCACGGGCTGGTCGATCGTGGCCCTCTCGGGGGCGTTCTGGCCTGCGGCGGCCGCGATCGTGCCGGCGAGCGCGAGGACCGCGAGCGCGAGCGAGCGTTTCGTCATGACTGGGCTCCTCCCTCTGCCCGAAGATCCTACCGCGGGGAGGTCCTCGCGGCGCGACGGCGCCGTCGCTCTCGCTGGCCGACTCCCGGATCAGAGCTTCTCGCAGATCGCCTTCGCCTGCGTGAACAGGAGCAGGTAATCCTTGCCCCCGGCCTTCGAGTCCGTCCCCGACATGTTGAACCCGCCGAACGGGTGGACGCCGACGAGAGCTCCCGTGCACTTCCGGTTGAAGTAGAGGTTCCCGACGTGGAAGTCCCGCCGCGCCTGCTCGAGGTGAGCGCGGTTCCTGGAGTAAACGGCTCCCGTGAGCCCGAACTCGCTGTCGTTCGCGAGCTCGATCGCGTGGTCGAAGGAGCGGGCCCTCGTCACGGCGAGCACGGGAGCGAAGATCTCCTCCTGGAAGATCCGGGCCTTGCGGTCCACGTCGGCGATCACGGTCGGGCGGATGTAGAAGCCGCCGTCGGGGCCCTTCTTGCCGCCTGCAACGAGGCGGCCTTCTCGCTTGCCGATCTCGATGTACTCGAGCGTCTTCTCGTAGGACGCCTTGTCGATCACGGGGCCGACCTGGTTCGCGCGGTCGCGCGTGTGGCCGAGCGTGAGCTCGTCGGTGCGCGCGGCGACCTTCTTCACGAGCTCGTCGTAGACCTTCTCGTGGGCGATCACGCGCGAGCAGGCCGAGCACTTCTGGCCCTGGAAGCCGAAGGCGCTCGTCACGATCCCGGCCACGGCGTCGTCGAGGTCGTGGAGCTCCGAGTCCACGACGATCGCGTCCTTGCCCCCCATCTCGAGGATCGCTCGCTTGATCCACTTCTGGCCGGGAGCGATCTTCCCGCACGCGTCCGCGATCCCGAGGCCGACTTCCTTGGAGCCGGTGAAGGCTATGTGGCGCGTGCGCGCGTCCTTCACGAGCCTATCGCCGACCGTGGCGCCCGAGCCCGTGATGAAGTTGAGGACGCCCGGAGGCAGCCCCGTCTCCTCCAGGATCTCCGCGAGCTTCCAGGCGATCACGGGAGAGACCGAGGCCGGCTTCAGGATCGTCGGGTTCCCGGAGACGAGCGAGGCCGTCGTCATGCCCGTCGCGATCGCGAGCGGGAAGTTCCAGGGAGGGATCACCACGCCGACTCCGAGCGGGATGTAGTGGAGCTCGGAGTCGTGCCCGTCGAGCGGCGTCACGGCCTGCGGCGCTCCGAGGCGGATCATCTCGCGCGCGTAGAACTCGCAGAAGTCGATCGCCTCGGCGACGTCCGCGTCGGCCTCGCTCCACGCCTTCCCGACCTCGAAGACCATCCACGCCGAGAGCTCGTGCCGCCGGCGGCGCATGATGGCCGCGGCCTTGAGGAGGTGGCGGGCGCGGGCCTCGGGCGGAGTCTTCCGCCACGGCTCGCATGCCTTCGTGGCGGCATCGAGCACGCGGTCCACGTCCTGCTCGCTCGCCATGGACATGAAGCCGACGGTCCGGTCGTACTTGCCCGGGTCGAGCGAGGGGCGCTTCTCCTTCGTCTTCACCCGCTCGCCGCCGATCAGGAGCGGGAGCTGCTCGCCGAACCTCGCCTCGACCTGCGCCAGCGCCCGCTCCATGGCCGCGGCGTTCTCGGGCAAGGAGAAGTCGGTCGTGGGCTCGTTCCGGAACTCTGACAGCACGCAGTCCTCCTCGAGAGCACGCCTCGGGTGAGGAAGCATTGGAACGGGCTCGGCTCACCTTTTCAAGCTCGGGCGGGCCGCCGCGTCGCTTGCCCCGCGGCGCGCGGGCGTCCATAAGAGGAGAATCCGGGGGAAGGGCCCATGGCGAGCGCGCTTCCGTGCCCGAGGTGCGGGCGGGAGATCGATGCGAGGGCGCTCTCCCGGGGAGAGTGCCCGGGGTGCCGCGCTCCTCTCGCGTCGCCGGAGCTGGAGACCGTGGCCGCGCCCCTCGACGCTCACGCTCGCCCCGTCTCCGCGCGGGCTCCGCGCGGGCCTTCCGGCCGTCTCCCCCAGGAGACGGGCGACCCGGACCTCGCGTCCGAGATCGCGCGAGCCCGCGCCGACCCCGCGCGCGCTTTCGGCCCCTTCCTGCTCCTCTCGGAGCTCGGGAAAGGAGGCATGGGCGTCGTCTACCGCGCCTGGAACGACCGGCTCCGGCGCGTCGTGGCGCTCAAGACGATCCTCCCGGGCGGCACGGTCGACGCCGAGGCGATCAAGCGCTTCCAGAGAGAGGCCGAGGCGGTGGCTCGCCTGCGGCACCCGAACATCGTCGGGATCCACGAGGCGGGCGAGATTTCCGGCCGGCACTACATCGCCATGGACTTCGTCTCCGGAAGGACGCTCGAGCGCCGTCTCGAGTCGAAGAAGGCGGGCGAGCGCCTTCCTTTGACCCGCGCTCTCGAAGCTCTGAGAGACGTCGCGCGCGCCGTCCACTACGCTCACGGCCAGGGAGTCATCCACCGCGACCTGAAGCCTCAGAACATCCTCCTCGATGCGAGCGACCGGCCCTTCGTCCTCGACTTCGGCCTCGCGAGGGTCCGCGAGCTCGGGGAGAAGAACCGCCTCACGCGGACGGGAGCGGCTCTCGGCACTCCGGCTTACATGCCTCCCGAGCAGACGGAGGGCGGGAGCGCCGAGATGGACGAGAGGAGCGACGTCTACTCCCTCGGAGCGACCCTCTACCACGTCCTCACCGGAAGGCCGCCGTTTCAGGGAGAGACCGAGCTCAACGTCCTGACCGCGGTCCTCACGAAGGACCCGGTCCCTCCGTCGAAGCTGAACTCGCGCGCCGCGGGCGACCTCGAGACGATCTGCCTCAAGTGCCTGGAGAAGGAGAAGGAGAGGCGCTACCCGACGGCCGAGGCCTTCGGGCGAGAGATCGACCGCTACCTCGCGGGCGAGCCGATCGAGGCCCGCCCGATCCGTGGCCTCGAGCGCCTCGCGCGGCGCGCTCGCAGGAACAAGCTCCAGGCCGCGCTCGCTCTCCTCGCCCTCGGAGCCGTCCTGGCGGCGCTCTCGGTCGGTGCGTGGGCCGTGAAGGCTCGCTTGAAGGACGCCGCCGAGCGCGAAGACCTCGTCCGCGCGACGCGGGAGAAGATGCTCGAGAGCACGCGCAAGGACGCCGAGCGCGCGCTCGCTTCCTTCAAGCAGAAGCTGGCCCAGGCGAGGAAGGCGGCTCCCGCGAACGAGACGCCCGAGGACAGACAGAGGCGGCTCGACCCACTCCTGGGCCTCGGCTTCGACGCCCGCGATGCCACCGGCCGCCTGGCCGCGCTCGTCCCGGAGGAGAAGGAGGCGCAGCTGCACGCTTTCGAAGCGGCCTACTCCTTGGGCGAGGTCGCACAGGAGGCGGGCCAGTGGAGCCTGGCGGCGTCCGCCTTCGAGAAGGCGCGCGACCTCAAGGCCGAGGCCGCCCTCTCGACGAGTGCGACGCTGGCTCGCGCTGGTGTCGACAGAGCTCGGCGCAAGCTCGTCGATGAGCACTGCGCACAGGTGAGGAAGACGATCGCCGAGCTCCGCGATGGTGCCGCGAGCGGAAAGGTGAGTGCAAAGGACACCGTGCTCTTCGACGACGCCGTGTTCGCGCTCGTTGCTTACCGCGAGCCCGAGACGGTGTCGATCGTGGCCGGCGAGCTCGACAGGGCGACGGAGAAGCTCCGTGCGGCCGCTCGCGCGAAGCTTCTCGAGGTCGCGCTTCCGGACGCGACGGAGCGCGAGGCCGGCCTCGCGCCCCTCGACGGCCTCGAGCGCGCGGTCGACGCGTTCCTCGCGCTCAGGGTCGACGGCCAGCTCGACCCCGGGACCGCGAGCGTCCTCGCCGACGCGAGAAGGCGCCTCGAGGACCGAGCGGCGCGGGACGTTCACATGGGGGTACTCGACTGGCGCGCTCTCGTTGCCCAGTCGCAGGAGAACGCGCTCGGTCTCGACGGTGTCTTCGTCGTGCGCCTCTCCTGCGAGGCGCT
>JACQDU010000680.1 GCA_016200955.1 bacterium | reverse complement strand
CCGTGAGCGTCGACACCCTGGCGTAGATCGCCGCCCGCTTCCCCATGCCACATCATCATCGGCACGAACGCCGGCTCCCGCGCACCACGATCGAGGCTCACCACCCACGGCTCTACCGGACGCTTACGTGGAGACGACCGGAGACGACCAGCGAGCGGCCGTCGCGGCGACCTCGGGCTCGATCGCTCTTCGCGCCTTCTTCCGGTCGGCGGGATCGGCTCGACCGAAGCGCTGGCCAAGGCCCGCGCGGCGGAGGCGAGCGTCGTAGTCCGTGTGAGCGTGGCGGATCCACGCGAGGACCGCGAGCCGGATCGGCTTCTCGGCGAGGGCTTTCGCTGCCGCGCTCCGGCCGACGCGCCGCGAGGACACCTCGCACGAGCGGGGCACGATCCCGTCGCGATCGGAATCGGGCATCGAGGGAAAGAGGCGGCGCAGCTCTCGACCGAACGCGTCCCGGTAAGCGAGCTCGGCCTTCTCGCGGGAGGCGCGGCCGCGCTCCCGGGCCGCCTCGCGGCGAAGGGAGCTCTCCTCGACCTCGGCCTTCGCGCGCTCGATCGCCTCGGGGAGAGCGGCGACGCCGATCTGCTCCGGTCGCTTGCCCAGTCGCCGGATGACCCGGACCGCTCCCAGCTCGAGGAGCGCTCGCGTGAGGGCTGTGTCGCCGCGCGGGACGAAGACGTGGCCCGGGAGCTTCGAGAGCTCGCCCCGGCCGATTCCCTGGAGCGGATCCTTCTCCCGACGCCGGCTCACGTTTCGTTCTCTTGCCTCACGTCGCATCGTCGCAAGCGACACCGACACAGGTCTCACCTGTGCTTTCCCTCGGGGCCGAGTCAGTCTATAAGGGCTCCGCATGAAGGTCCTCGTCGTCGGATCCGGCGCCCGCGAGCACGCCCTCTGCTGGAAGCTCGCGCAGTCACCCCGCGTGACGAAGGTCTACGCGGCGCCGGGGAACGCCGGCTGCGCCCAGGTGGCGGAGTGCGTCGACACGAAGGCCGAGCAGATCGACTCCCTCGTCGCCTTCGCCATGGGAGAGAAGATCGACCTGACGGTCGTCGGCCCCGAGGTCCCTCTCACGATGGGCCTCGTGGACCGCCTCGAGCGCGCCGGGAGGAAGGCGTTCGGCCCGACGAAGGACGCCGCGCGCCTCGAGGGCTCGAAGGTCTTCGCGAAGGGCCTCATGCGGAAGCACAACATCCCTTCGGCGGACTACCGCGTCTTCAAGAACCTCCGCGACGCGCGCGCTTACCTCGATCGCGCGGAGTATCCGCTCGTCGTCAAGGCCGACGGCCTGGCTGCGGGCAAGGGAGTCCGCGTCGCCAGGGACCGCGACGACGCGCTCGAGCACCTGCTCGACTGCATGGAGCGGAAGGTCTACGGCGACGCGGGCAACGAGGTCGTCGTCGAGGAAGCGCTCCAGGGAACCGAGGCGAGCGTCCTCGTCGTGACGGACGGGAAGACGCTCGTCGTGCTCGAGACGGCGCGCGACTACAAGAGAGCCTGCGACGGCGACCAGGGCCCGAACACGGGAGGCATGGGATCCGTCTCCCCCGCTCCCGGCTTCGACGAGGAGACGACGACGACCGTCGAGCAGCGCGTCCTGATCCCCGCGATCCACGCCATGAACCGCGAGGGGCACCCCATGAAGGGGATCCTCTACGCCGGCCTCATGCTCACGCCGAGCGGCCCTCGCGTCCTCGAGTTCAACGTCCGCTTCGGCGACCCGGAGACGCAGCCTCTCATGCTCCGGCTCAAGTCGGACCTCGTGGATCTCCTCATGGGAGCCACGGACGGCTCGCTCGAGCGCGTCCAGCCCGAGTGGGACCCTCGCCCCGCGGTCGGCGTCGTCGTCACGTCCTCGGGATATCCGGGGAAGTACGAGACGGGGAAGCCGATCCTGGGCCTCGCCGAGAGCGACTCGCGCGAGATCGCCGTCTTCCACGGCGGGACGACGAAACGCATGGGCAAGGTCGTCACGAACGGCGGCCGCGTCCTCACGGTGACGGCGCTCGGCGACACCGTCTCCCACGCGCGAGCGCGAGCCTACGAGCACGTCCGCACGATTTCCTTCGACGGCGCTTACTACCGCTCCGACATCGGCAAGGACCTCGAGTAGCGCGAGGAGCGCTTCGAGGAAAGGAGAGCTCCATGAAAGCACGCGCTCTCGCTCGCGGGACGGCGCGCGCGGATCTCGTCGCGCTCACGCTCCTTGGCGTCCTCGCGGCCGCGCTCCTCGAGCCGGCTCGCGCTCGCTCGGAGGACAAGGCGACGCGCCTCAAGTGCGCGAACAACCTCGGGCAGATCGCGAAGGGCGCCTTCCAGTACGCGACCGACAACCGCTTCTACCCTCACATCGAGAAGGCGAACAAGCTCGACGGCGGCGGTAAGACGCGCCCCGCCGGGAGCGACGTGGCGCCTCGCTGCATCCGCGTGCTCGCTTACGGGGGAGAGATCGACAACCCCGAGGTCTTCCTCTGCCCCGACTCTCTCGACAAGGCGCAGTCGAGCGCCCAGCGGCTCACGGACAACCCGCATCTCTGGGGCTGGGGCGGCAAGGCGACGGACGGCGCGAACCCGATCGCGAAGGCGGCCGAGACCGACAAGGACGCGGACAAGCTCACCGATCTCTCCTATGGCTGGACGCTCAAGGCGATCAGCTCGAACTCCGGCTCGAGCACGCGGATCGCCGCCGACCGCGCGCGTCAGCTCGACAAGGACGAGCGAGGCAAGACGGGCGAGAAGAAGGGCCAGGAGATCACCGGCAACCACTCCGACGGCTGGAACGTCGTCTCCGTGGACGCGACCGTCAAGTGGATCTCGGGCGGCCAGAACGGGAGCGACGACGCGAAGAAGCTCGCGAGCGTCGCGAACGACGGGAGCTTTCTCACCGTCTGGGACGACGCGACGAACGGCTCGACCGGCGGCGGCGGCGACGCGAAGCCCGACGGCGCGAAGCCGGACGAGAAGAAGCCGCCCGCGGGCAAGTCGCCCGAGGCCCTCGCCGTCCTCGCGCTCAAGCGCATTTTCGCGCTCGAGCAGCGCTATCACGACGAGGCCATGAAGAACGGGAAGGACAAGCTCTACGGCACTCTCGCCGACCTCGCCAAGGAGAAGCTCGTGGACGAGCCTCTCGCCAGCGGCAAGAAGGACGGCTACTCGTTCTCGGTCTCGGTGAGCTCGAAGGATCCTTCGGCTTCCTTCTATGCCACCGCGACTCCCGACTCTCCCGCGAAGGACGCGCGCTACCTCTACGTCAACCACAAGGGGCTCGTCTACGTGAGCGAGGATTCGATCAAGGTCGACGGGGCGACGTGCGAGGGGCCGAAGAGTCTGCTGCCTTACGGGAAGTGAGGCAAAGCGCCGACCCAACATTTCGGCGCGGATCGGCCGCCAAGACGCCAAGGATCAGCTCTCTTGGCGCCTTTGCGTCTCGGCGGCAACTCGTGTCTACGCTTTCGTGCCAGTGGCGCAGCATGCGGTCGAAGTCGGCGAATGAACTTGCGACCGCTCCAAGACCGGGTTGAACTCCTCGGACTGCCCGTGGTCCCACACCGCGATCACCGGTGCCTTCGGCTGACTCCTCCTGTCGTGGCGGACGATCGTTTCACCACTCACTCGGACGCCCGACGCGCGATCTCGGCTTCGAGACGCTCGTGGTCTTCTCTCGTGTTCATGTTCCAGAGGACCCCCGGCTCGCTCACGACGACATGCGCGAGAGAACCCGCCGCAGCGAGAGCTCTCACGACATCGCGCGCCGGCTCGTCGTCCGAGAGAGCCACGAGCTCCCGCTCGACGGAGCGATCGAAGAGAATGGGATGCCCGCGCGAGCCTTCGTGCGAGGGAACCCAAGCCCGCTCGCCTTCCTTCCGCCGAGCGTGAGCCACGAGGAGCCGCTCGAGCGCCGCTCCCGCGAGAGGGACATCGACGGGCCAGAGGAGGAAGCCTCCCGCATCCGGCCCGAGCGCGGCGAGGCCGGCCTTGATCGACGTCGAGCGCCCCAGCTCCCAGCGAGCGTTCATGACGATGAGAGGAGCGAGCGTCGCTCCGGTGGCGGCGCCCCGCACGGCCGCCTCATCCGCTCCCGCGACGACGACGGCGCGAGCGAGGCCCGCTCCCGCGCAGGCATCGAGGATCCAGCGGAGCACGCTTCTCCCGCCGAGCGCGAGCGCCGCCTTGGGCGACCCCATGCGCGAGGAGGCCCCCGCCGCGAGGACGACCGGGACGAGCTTCTCTCTCGGGATCTCTTGCAAGCTTTGCGCGATTCTAGCCCGTTCCGATCATCCCGAGCGTAGGCCGCGCGAAGCGCGGCCGAAGTCGAAGGAAGCGCCGAGCGGACCTTGACGCTCGCGCGGCGAACGTTTCCCCTGAGTGCATGGAACCCGGCGCGAGGCGAGGGCTGGTCGTGGCCGCGCTCGCGGCGCTCGCTTACGCGATCGTGCTGGCGCTCCGGGGCCACCCGTTCGACGGAGACCAGCTCGCCTACGCGCTCCCGCACGCGCGGATCCTGAGAGAGGCCGTCGCGGCAGGGCATTTCCCTCTCTGGAGCGACGCGATCTGGTGCGGATGCCCCGTCCACGCGCAGGGAGGGGGAGCGTTCCTCATGCCCGCGCGAGCGAGCTTGCTCCTCCCGCTCGACGAGGTCGCGGCGATCGAGGTCGAGATCGCCTTCGCGCTGGTCTTCGCGGCCCTCGCGGCGGCGTGGGCGGCGCGCGAGTGCGGGCGCTCGGCTCCGGCGTGCGCGACGGCGGGCGTCGTCTGGGCGCTCGGAGGCGGGCTCCTCGTCTACCAGACGCAGAGCGAGGTCCTGCACGCGTGCCTCCTCTCTCCGCTCGTGCTCGCGCTCGCCGCGCGGCACGTGCGCACGGGCGCTCTCGCTCCCGTGCTTCTCGCGGGAGGAGCGCTCGGGCTCATGCTCCTCGGAGGCTGGCCGTATTCGTTCATGCTGCTCGCTCCCGTGCTCGCGCTGGGCTGGCTCTCGGGTGGGCTTTCTTCCGGCGAGAAAGCCGGGCTGCGGGGAAGGACCGGGGGCCTCGCGCTGGCTCTCGCTCTCGGGCTCGGCCTCGGAGCGGCGCAGTGGGTCCCGACGTTCGAGCTCTTCCGCCTCTCGGACCGCGCCTCCGGGCTCGAGCCGAAGAAGGCGCTCAAGGACGGCTCCTTCGAGGTGCGGGACTTCGCGCGGCTCGTCTCGCCCGAGATCCAGGGGTATGACCGCGCCGAGCGGAACCACGTCTTTGCTTATCGCGGCGTTCCCGCGCTCGCGCTCGTGGCGCTCGGCGCGAGGAGAGGCTTCAAGAGGAGCGGTCCCGCGCGCTTTCACGCCGTCGTGCTCGGGGCCCTCCTTGCCGTCCTCGCGGGACTCGCGATGGAGTCATGGTACGCGGAGACGTACGACGTGCCTGCCAGGATCGGCCCCGCCCTCCTCGCGGTACCACCGTTCTCGTTCGTGAGAGGACCGGCGCGTCTTCTCATCGTCGTCGGGCTCGAGGCGAGCTTCCTGGCAGCGGAAGGCGTCGATGTCGTTCGTCGAGCGAAGGGTTCTCGAGCAGCCTGGCTCGCGTTCGCGGTCGTCTTCCTCGATCTCGCGCAGTTCGGGCAGAGGCACGCGTTCCCCGTGGACCGGGAGCTCTTCCGGACGATCCCCGAGGTCGCGAGAGGCCTCGAGGGCAAGCGCGTCCACGTGCTCAACACTCCCGTGATCCCGATCTTCAGCATCCGGGACATGCCTCTCGTCGATTACTACCGGAAGAACGGCTCGCTCGAGCCGAACGCGACCGTCCGCTTCGGCGTGGCGATCACGACCGGCTACGGCCCGCTTCCGATCGCTCGCTCGAAGGCTCTCGGAGTCGGGCTCGGGTCGAAGCTTCCCTCGCTCGAGCACGTGGCTCGCGCCGCGGCGAGCCCGATCGTGTTCTGGCCGGCGCTGGGAGCCGGCCCGAAGAAGATCCCGGTGACTGCGCTCGACCGCGCCAGGATCGCCGCGCTCGTGACCGTCGCTCGCTCGCAGGAAGAAGCCTTCGCCCTCTCGGGCACGGCGCCGCTCGAGATGGCGATCGTCGAGGGAGAACCGGGAGAGCGCGCTCGAGCGGAGGTCGCGGCCGTGGCGAGCGGAGAAGCGACGATCGAGCCGGTCTCGCCTCTCGAGGTGAGGGTCCGCACGCGCGTCGCGCGCGGCCCTGCTCTCCTCGTGCTCGCGGACACATTCTACCCGGGCTGGGAGGCGACCGTCCGGGGAGAGAGCGCCCTGGTCCTGCGAGCGGACTTCGCTTACCGGGGAGTCGTCGTGCCCCAGGGAGAGAGCGAGGTCGTCTTCCGGTATCGCCCCGCGAGCTTCCGGCTCGGCCTCGGAGTGAGCCTGGCGTCGCTCCTCCTGCTACTCGGAACGCTCGCGGCGTCAAGGGGGGGAAGAGAGCCCACAATGCCCGCTCGCCCTTGACTCTCCCGGCCGACTCCGGTCTCCTCTCGCTATCGGGTGAGGACATGGACCGACTCGTCGACCAGGAGCGCCTGGCTGCGCTCCTCGTGCCTCCGACCTCGGAGGAGCCCGTCGTCTCCCTCTACATAGCGACCGACGGCAACACGTCGGAGCGGCGGCTCGTGCTCAAGAACCTCGTGAAGCAGGGCGAGGAGCTGATCAGGAAGGACACGGGCTTCGACGACGAGCGGCGGAAGCGCGCCCAGTCGGAGCTCGAGCGCCTCCGCGACGCCGCGGACGAGGCGCTCGACCGCGGGCACGCTTCCGGGACGTTCTGCGCGTTCGCCCGGGCCGACAAGCTCGACATGTTCCTCGTGCCCGTCGAGCTCAAGGCCCGCGTCTTCGTCGACCGCACGCCTTACACGTCTCCCCTCGAGGCCGTGCTCGAGCAGTACGAGCGCTACGCGGTGATCGTCGTGGACCACCGGCACGGGAAGATCTACGAGGGCTTCCTCGGGAAGGTCGAGCTCGTGGAGGACGTCGTCGACACGAGCACGAAGCGCGTCTCGCGCGCCGGCTTCCACGGGCTCGAGGAGACTCGCAAGAACCACCACGCGGAATACACCGTCCACCGGCACATGCAGCACGTGGCCGACCGCCTCTTCGCGCACCACAAGCGCCGCGCCTTCGACCAGCTCATCCTCGGCGGGCACCTGGACAGCGTCGCGAAGCTCGAGCACTGCCTCCACTCCTACTTCGCGGGCCGCGTCGTCGCGCGCGAGGTCATGGCGCACGACATCTCGCAGAACGACCTCAGGAAACGCGTCGTCGAGATCGAGAAGCAGGTCGAGGCGCAGAAGGAGAAGGAGCTCCTGAAGACGCTCAACGACCACCTGGGAGGCGACCTCCTCGCCACGACCGGCTTCGACGAGACGCTGCGCGCGCTCTATTACGGAAAGGTCGCGACGCTCGTCGTGGAGGACGGCGCGACGCGCCGAGGGCGCGAGTGCCCGGAGTGCCGCTTCCTTTTCCCGCGCCCGGAAGACGAGAGGGAGACGACGCCGACCCTCGTCCCGTGCCCTCTCTGCCAGCGGCCGACGCGGGCGGTGCCCGATATCATCGACGAGGCCGTCGAGCTCGCGATCCTCTCGGGAGCGAAGGTCGAGCACGTCTCATTCGCGAAAGATGAGCTCCGGGGGCTCGGCGGGATCGCGTCGATCTTGCGGTTCCGCTAGACGAGAGGGTCACGGTTGAACGGACTCGCGATTTGCGCGAGACTCCCACGCCACCGACATGTGCCCGACCGTCGTGCGTCCGCGATCCTCGTGGTTACGGAGTCCGCTGGACGCGAGACCTTCGGTCGCGACCTCCTCAGAACTTCTTCGACGCGACGGCCGATTTCGGAGAGATCCGGACCACGGTCGACAGGGCGGCGCGCACGGCCCTGATCGCGGGCGCGGCCTGCGCTCAGGACGATCGGGGTAGGAAGGATCGCCGCATGGCCGAGCAGGGGGAATGCGGGGGGCAAAGCCCCCCGCAAATGGCGAATGGAAACCTTCCCGGCTCGGCGCTAACCTGCGACCACGCGGACCGGAGCCGCGTCCGTGGCCGACGACCAAGAAGGCCTCCCGCCCGACCTCGTGCGGGTCCTGAGAGACGCTCTCGCGAAGGCGCAGCCGCAGGCGCCGCCCGACGGCGCGGCGCTCGCGCTTCCGGTGGAGTCGATCGTCTCGAGGCTCCTCGGTTGCGACCTCGACCTCGCGAAGACCCTCGACCTCGCGCTCGACATCGTCCTCGAAGCGACCGGAGCGGCGCGCGGCTTCATCCTCGTGCGCGACGAGAAGGGGCGCCTCGAGCTCTCCCGCGGGCGAGGAGTGGACCGGCGCGAGCTTCCGGCGGAGCTCTCGACCTCGATCCTGACCGAGGTCGAGCGCAAGGGCGAGCCGATCTTCATCGCCAACGCCGTCGTGGACCCGCGCTTCTCCGAGAACACGAGCATCAAGACTCTCGGGCTCCGCTCGGTCGCGTGCGTGCCGATCTTCGACCGCCCCACGGGCTCGCGAGCGCGCGAGCTCCTCGGGATCGTCTACCTGGACGACCCCGAGGCGAGCGAGCGCTTCGGCGAGAAGGCGAAGGACCTCCTCCGCGGCCTCGCGCGCGCGAT
>JACQDU010000679.1 GCA_016200955.1 bacterium | reverse complement strand
TCCTCTCGACGAGCTCATCGCGTTCGAGAAGAGCCGCTTCCTCGTGCCGGAGAGCCTCTGGAACGAGGCGGGCAACGGCCTCGAGGGCGTCGTCGGCGTCCCGGCGAGGGACGAGCTCGAGCTCGCGAGCACGGCGCTCCGGCGCGCGGGCGAGGGCTCGCGCCTCGAGGGGATCGTGCCGGTCCGCGACGCTGCGCCCCGGAGCGCGGGAGCGCTCGCGGTCCTGGACCTCGCGATCGGCGCGAAGGGGAAGCCCGAGCGCTACCGGCTCACGGCCGCGAAGATCAACGGGAGGTGGTTCGTCGCCCACCTCCTCTCGCTCTCGGCGGAGGACGACGCGAAGGCCTTCCTCGAGGACCTCTTCGAGAGCCAGAAGAGCTTCTACGCCTTCCATTCGGGGAAGTACGCGAGGAGCCTCCTCGAGCTCGCGAGCGCGCGGAAGGACCTCGAGGGCTCCGAGAACCTGAAGGCCGCCGGCCTCACGTTCCCCTTCGGCGCGCGGCTCGACCGCCTCGAGCGCGATCAGCTCTCGTGGAGCGAGGACGAGCTCCGCGGTCCGTTCTTTTCCTACAGGGTCGTGGGGGACGTGGCCATGGTCCCCAAGGAGCTCCCGAAGACCGGCGGCGAGATGGAGACGAAGTCGAGCTGGCGCGCGACGGCCACTCCTCGCACGCCGAGCTACCGGACGTTCTCGCTCAAGGTCTCCGACAAGGCGAAGCTCGACGACCCCGTCGAGATCAAGGCCACCCGCGCACAGGCGAACGAGAAGTGATCGCGTGAGACGAGCGCTCGCACGACTGGCCGCGCTCTCGGTCGCGCTCGTGCCGATCCTCGGCGCGAGCGGGTGCGGCGTCCTCTCCCGCACGAGCTACTGGGACGACTTGAAGAACAAGGAGCGGACCGACTCCGAGGAGGGCGAGGCCCACGCCGTCCACTTCATCGGCGTGCGCGTGAGCGACGAGGTCGCGCAGTTCCAGGTCGGGGTCAAGCTGCTCCACGTCTTCGGCTCGAGCCCCGCGGCGCGCGCCGGCCTCGAGGCGGGCGACGAGCTGCGCTCGATCACGCCGCCCCGCGCGACCGGCGCGGACAAGCCCGCGAAGGTCCCCGTCCGCTCCGCCGAGGACGTGAGGAAGGCGCTCGCTGCGCTCTCGACCGCGGCGCGCGAGACGGTCGAGGTCGTCTACGTCCGCGGGGGCAAGGAGCACACGACGAACGTGGACCTCGTCCACCTCCCGGCGTACGTCGAGGAGCGGCGCAAGCGCATGTTCGCCGAGGCCGCTTACGGGGGGAGCGCCTTCCCGTTCTTCTACGCCCACTCGACGCGCCGGCTCACGCCCTCGTGGATCAGGACGTACTTCGGGATCGCCGTCGAGGACCCCGTGCTCGTCTACGAGGACTTCGAGCTCTTCCCGATCTTCGGTCGGATCTCCGTCATGCGCCGCGAGACCGCCGACCTCTATGGCGGGAGCCGGCACACGATCGTCATGTGGCCGTTCCGGATCACGACCGCGAACGACGACCGGACGGCGGACCTCCACGACCTCATCCCGGCTCGACCGGAGCACACGGTCGATCTGTAGCCGGGAGACGTCAACCACGAAGACACGAAGGTCCGAAAGTCATGGAGAGAGCCACTCCATCCGTCTTCGTGGCTTCGTGTCTTCGTGGTTCCTGTCGTTCTCCTCCGCATCACGGCGTCCGGCGCCCGATGCCGAGGACGCTCGTCCCCCACCGGAGCGCGCGCGAGACCACGGCGAGGGGCGACGCGAGAGGACCCACGCGGCCCCGGAGGATCGCGGCGTTCCAGCCCGCGTCGACCTCGACCACGGCGAGACCGGCCCTCTCGAGAGCGACTCCGAGGCTCCGCGCGGAGAAGTAGCTGTAGTGATCGCCCGGCTCGAGCGTGCGCGTGCCGTCCGCGCGGCCGAGGCGGCGCGACCAGGTCGTGAACGCGTTCTCGACGTTCGGGACCTCGATCGCGACGAGCCCTCCCGGGACGAGGAGCGAGCGCACGCGCTCGAGCGCCTTCCTGGGAGCGGGCAGGTGCTCGAGCGTCTGCACGAGCGCGATCGCGTCGAACGACGCCTCGCCGAGAGGCGCGGTGTCGAGGCTCCCCTCGGTCGCATCGAGGCCGCGCGCTCTCACGAAGCGGACGGCGTCCGTGCTCGGCTCGATCCCGCTCGCCCGGAAACCCGCGGCCTGCGCGGCTTCCAAGAAGTTCCCGCCGCCGCACCCGACCTCGAGCAGGCGCGCTCCCGGGCGGAGGCCGTGAGCGCCGAGGCGAGCGAGGATCCTCGCCGCGACCGCGAGGTCGGCCGTCTTTCTCTCGTTCGCGTACCTCTCGATCGTCGTCTTGTAGTAATCGCGGTAATAGTCGGAGAAGACGGCGGGGCGGAGGCGCGGGCGCACGAAGACGAACGCGCAGCGCTCGCAGCGGACGAGGGCGTGGCGGTAGCCGATCCCGACCACGGTCGCGTCCTGCTCCAAGAACGGCGTGAGCCCCCGATCTTCGTCGCAGAGCAGGCACGGCGTGGCCTCGAAGCGCTCGTCCCGCGGTGTTTCCAGGTTGACTCCGCTCGCGGGCACGCATTCTAGCCTCCGGGCGTATAAGCTAAGAGCAGGCTTCCGTGGCCGGACACGACCAGAGACTCTGCGAGCGCATGCGGGCCCTCCTTCCGGGCCTCCTCGCGGGCGACGTCGAGGGGAGAGAGGAGCGAGCCCTCCTCGGCCATCTCGAGGTCTGCTACGACTGCCGCGAGGAGCGCCGGCTCCTCTCGAACGCGTTCGAGGCCCTCCGCTCGCTTCCCGAGAGCGAGCGCTCCCGGCTCCGTGAGGCCGCGCTCAGCGAGATGGCGCTCGAGGAGCCCTCGCCGCGAGGGAGGTTCGCGGGAGCCGTGCTCGTCTTCGCCCTCGCGATCCTGTTCGTGATCGCCCTCGTGGGCGCGAAGGTCGTTCACCGCGCGCCCGCGCCCGAGCGCGGTGTCGGGAACGCGAAGACGCGAAGAGCTCGGCCGGCGACGCCGAGCTTCTTCTTCGGGACGTTCTTCGCGCCCTTGCGCCTTTGTGTTCTCTCGCGGGGTCGGGACGGGAGACCGTGCTGAATCGCGCCCTTTCATTACCCCGGCTCGCCGTTCCTCGCGCGGACGAGGTCGAGGAGCGCCTCTCCGTACTTCTCCGCCTTCCTCGGGCCGAGGCCCTTGACCGAGAGGAGCGAGACGAGGTCGCGCGGCCGCGCCGAGGCGATCGCCTCGAGCGTGCTGTCGTGGAAGACGCAGTAGGGAGGCACGCCGTCCGTCTTCGCGCGCTCGCGGCGCCAGGAGCGGAGCGACTCGAAGAGCGCCCGGTCGACCGGGCGGTCGCTCGCGGGCCCGGAGCGGCCCTCGCGCGGCTCTCTCTCGCGGCCTCGCTTCTCCTTCGTCCTCATCGCGCGCTCGACCGGACGGAGGATCGGGACGGGGAGCTCGATCCTCTCGAAGATCACGTCGCGCCCGAGGGGAGTGAGCGCGAGCTTGGGGTACTTCCCGTCGTCCGTGACCGTCACGAGGAGCTCGTGCGCGAGGCAAGCGTCGATCGCGGCCCCGCACGCGTCCACGCTCCACGGAGCGAGAGCGCCCACCGTCGGGAGCGAGGCGATCCCGCGCTCGCGGTCCTCGGGCTTCGTCGTTCCCGCGAGGAGGCGCGCGGCGACGCCTCTCCCGAAGCGGCCTCGCAGTCGGGCCGCGAGCGAGAGGACCTTCTTCACGACGATCGCCGCCTCGCCCGCCTCGAGCGCGGCGCCTTCCGGGAGAGAGCAGCGGTCGCAGACGCCGCAGCGGTCGGGCTCGGGCTTCTTTCCCTGGGAGGTCGCCCCGAAGTAGCGGAGGATCGTCGCGCGCCGGCAGACCGTGCCGCGGGCGTAGCCCAGCACGGTCGCGAGCTTCTCGCGTTCGTGAGCGCGCAGGCGCTCGAGACGCTCCCAGTCCACGCGGAGCTCGCCCTCGCAGGGAAGGGCCGCGTAGCCTCCCTCGTCCTCGCGCGCGTGTCCCGCGTCCGCGAGGAGCCGGAGAGAGCTCGCGACGGCGCGCTCGCTCCAGGTCGAGTCTTCTCCCCTGACCTCCTCGCGCAGGTCCGAGGCATCGGACGTCCCCGCGCGCTCGAGAGCGCCGAAGACGGCCTCGACGCACGCCCGGTCGGGGAAGGAGCCCGAGGCGAGGAACGTCTGGAGGTGCACGTCGGCCCCGGAGAAGACGAGCACGCACGAGGCCGGCTTCCCGTCGCGGCCCGCGCGGCCCGCCTCCTGGTAATAGGCCTCGAGGCTGCCCGGAAGGTCGTGGTGCACGACGAGGCGCACGTCTTCCTTGTCGATCCCGAGGCCGAAGGCGTTCGTCGCGACGACGACCCTCGAGCGGCCGCCCGACCAGGCTTCGTGGACGGTGCGCCTCTCCTCGGCGCCGAGGCCCGCGTGGTAGACGAGGGCACGCTGGGGGCGGGGGCGACGAGAGTCGCCCCACGCAGCCGCGGCCCGGCTCGCCCCGCGGGAGAGGCGCGAGGCGAGGCGCTCGCAGACCTTCCTCGTCGCGCAGTAGACGATGACCGAGCCCTCGCCCGAGGTGGCGTCGATCGCGGACGAGACGGACTCGGCCTTCTCCGCCTCGCCCGACGCCGGGACGACGGAGAAGCGGAGGTTCGGCCGGTCGAAGCCGCGCACGAGGACGCGGTGCGACTCCGAGAGCCCGAGGCTCGCCGCGATGTCGCGTCTCACCTTCTCCGTCGCCGTCGCCGTCACGGCGAGGACGGGCGGCCTTCCGAGCGAGCGCGCCGCCTCGCCGAGCCGGAGGTAGTCCGGCCGGAAATCGTGCCCCCACTCGGAGACGCAGTGAGCCTCGTCGACGGCGAACAGGCTCACCGTGAGGCGTTCGACCGCCCGGAGGAAGCGCGCGCTCCGGAATCTCTCGGGGGCGACGTAGATGAGCTTCGTCTCGCCCCGCGCGAGCCGCTCGAAGATCCGGTCCTGCTCGTCTTGCCCGACGGCGCTGTTCACGACGTCCGCCGGGAGCCCGCGAGCGCGCAGCTTCTCGAGCTGGTCTTTCATGAGAGAGATCAGGGGAGAGACCGCGATCGTCGCGCCCGGGAGGAGGAAGGCGGGGAGCTGATACATGAGCGACTTCCCCGCTCCGGTCGGGAAGACGGCGAGCACGTCGTCTCCCGCGAGGACGGCCTCGAGCGCCTCGCGCTGTCCCTCGCGAAAGGACTGATGGCCGAAGAGATCCCGGAGGGCCGCCTCGAGCGGCGGGAGCAGGGCGGCCGAGCGCTGGTTCATGCGCGCCCACGATACTCGCGGCCTCCGACAAGCCCGCGAGCGGGATCCGCCCGTCACTTCACGGGACGGTCGGGCTCGATCGGTCCTTCTCCCCTCGAGCCATGTGCCAGAGGAGCCACGAGCCCACCACGAGGAAGACGAGCGCCGAGAGCGCGGCCGCTCCTCTCATGAGGAATGCGAGCGCGTGGTCGAACCGGAGGAGGCCCATGCGGTCGAGGATGTAGTTCCAGTCGTGGTAGGCGTCCCCTCCGCCCGGGCTCAGGAGCGGGATCTGCATGGAGCGCGCGTCGGAGCAGTAGGTCGCGACGTAGAACAGGTTCGTCGAGAGCCATCCGAACGAGAACGCGGCGGCGAAGTAGTCCCGCTGCCGGAGGAACATCGCGAGCCCGATGAACGGCACGAGGCACTGGAAGAGCGAGCCGCCGCAGATCGAGACGAACTCCCCGAACGGCCGGAAGACGAAGTGCCCGAGCTCGTGGATCCCGAAGTTCAGCGGCCCGATGATCGACTCGTACATCGGATCCTTGAGGTGGCGCACGACGGCGTAAGCCACCCAGAGGAGCAGCAGCGCTCGCGGGGGCCAGAGGCGGCCCTGGCACCAGTCGAGGGCGTCGGCGCGCCAGAGCGAGGCGCGCTCGGCGAGAGTCGGCTTGTGCTCGGTCGTCACCTGCGCGCGCCTCGAGAGATCAGAGGCCGACGGACGCGTCGAGCTTCATGGGGACCGTCACGGTCTTGATTCCCGTGTGGAGCACGAAGACGATCGTCCCCTTCTTCTCGGCCTTCGCCATGCGAAGGCTCCCGCGGTAGCAGGGCTTCCCCGTCGCCATGTCCGGGAGGACGAACGGATTCACGGAGTACTCGCACTTCATCTCCTTCCCGTCCTCGCCCAGGGCCTTCATGTCCGCGATCTCGTGGAGGGGCTTCTCCGACCTGAACGAGATCTCGAAGGGGAAGTCGTCCATGGAGAAGTCGGGCTTGTCGGCCTTCTCGATCGTGAGCGCGACGGGGCCGATCGCGAGCTTCGCGTCCTTCTCGAAGGAAGCCTCGACCTTCTTCTCCTCGCGCCCGCTCGCCGTGTGGCAGGCGAGCGCGCCCTCGATGTGGATCGAGCGAGCGCCCTTCGCCGGGACCTTCCAGGCATCGAGCTGGAGCATGCCGGCCTTCCCGTCCTTCGAGACCTGGCCCGGGGTCCAGAAGCCGGCCGGGCGGCCGAGCATCTCGTCCGTCGCCCCGGCGAGGTCCGTGCCCTTGTCGTCCGCGACCTGCGAGAGCTTGCACGCGTCGGCGTCGATCCCGATGAGGGAGGCTCCCTGGCAACGGACGAGGACGGCGACCGACGAGCCGACGAAGAAGCTGCCGAAGGGACGGATGTTCATGTCCTCCTTGTAGCCCTGTCCGCTCACGCGGACGCCGGCGACCTCGAGCGTGATCTCGGGGCCCTCGCCTTTGGTCGCGGCCGCGGACGCGAGGACGAGCACGGTGGCGGCGAGAACGCGGAATCGCATGGGGATCCTCCTGGACTACGAACAATCCAATTCTTCTCGCGGAGAGAAGAAGTCATCTTTCGTCGGCCACGCCCCGAGGCGTGGCATTTGGTTCGGGCGGAAGTCGAGGCCGATGATTTTCACCGCGGCTCGCTGCCGCTCGCCTGGGCAGCGAAGTCTACAAGAAGCGATGCGCCCCGTGGCACGATCCCGGACAAACTCTCTCGAGCCGTGCCGCCGCGTTGAACGCGGGCCGCGATTCCCCTAGAATCTCGGCGGTCGGGGCAAGGCGGGAACTGCCCGGAGCGGAGCGAAGGGTGGCGGACCCCTCGGATCGTCTGTTCCTCGCGCTCGCCGCGAAGGCGGGCTATCCGTCGCAGCCGGACCTCCTCCGCTGCTGGAGCATCGTCCAGGAGAGGGCGCGCGCCGGGAAGCCGGCCCCGACGCTCTTCTCGGTCTGCTTCGCCGAGGGCGTGATCACCGTCGATCAGGCCTCGCGCTTCATGCGCTGGGCCGAGCAGGTGACGCAGCGAGACCCGGGTCCCCTCGAGGCGTCCGACTCGAAGCCGACGACTCCGGCGGAGCAGCTCTCTCCCGCGAAGACCACCTCGCCGCTGCCGTCTCCCGCGAAGACGAAGATCGTCGCCGAGAGCGCGGCCATGTTCGAGCTCGCGACGCTCAAGTGCTCGAGGTGCGGGAAGGCGGTCGACGACTACGCCCTCCTCGAGGGACGCGCGCGCGAGGTCGACGGGAAGCTCGAGTGCGAGAAGTGCATGAGCGAACCCGCGGCGACTCCGCTCCGGGCGGCGCCCCCGCCCCTTCGGCCGCTCCCGGCGCCGCTGCCGCTCCCGGCGCCGCTGCCGCTCCCGGCCTCTCTCCCCGAGAAGTTCCCCGAGCCCGTGGCAGCTCCCGCGTCCTCGTCGAGGCCGTCGTTCTTCAAGTCGGGCGGCACCGCGGTCACGTCGCCGATCTCGTCCCGTCTCACGACCCCGAGCGCTTCGCCGCCGGTCGCCGCGCCCGCGCCTCCTCCAACCGCGGCGCGGCCCCCGAGCGCGTCGGGGCCGGTCGCGGTCGTGGCTCCCATGCCGGCATCTCCTCCTCCGCTGCCGCCGCCCCTCCCGAAGCTCGGGCCGCCCTCGGGGAGGTTCCCGATGCCGGCGCCGCCGCCTCCCGCGCTCACGGCGCCGTCGGCTCCCGCCGAGAAGGCGCCGCCTCCGCCTCCGCCCGAGCCCGTGCGGCCCCAGACCGGGTCCTCGGGGAAGTTCCCGGTGCTCTCGCGGTCGTCGTCGTCCTCCTCGGAGACGCCCTCTTCCCGGAAGATCCCGGCGGCGAAGAAGCGCGCGAGCGAGCGCCGCGGCGCCGTGAGCGTCGAGGCCGAGAAGCCGGCGGAGGGCCTGAACCCGATCGTGATCCCGGCGCTCGTGTGCGCCGTCGCGCTTCTCCTCATCGTGATCGCCGTCCTCGTCACGAGGGGCTGAGCTCGATGCAATTCATCGTCGGGAACTGGAAGATGAACGGCACGAGAGCTTCCGCGTGCGACCTCGCGCGCGGCGTCGCGCTCGGGCCTCACCCGGCGGGCGTCGCGCTCGCGCTCGCGCCTCCGTTTCCTTTCCTGGAAGCCGTCTCGGGCGAGCTCTTCAAGCACCGGGGGAAGACGGGGCCGCAGATCGCGCCCGCCGCGCAGGATTGCTCGCCCGAGAAGGAAGGCGCCTTCACGGGAGACGTGGCGGCGGAGATGCTCGCGAGCCTGGGCGCGTCTCACGTGATCGTCGGCCACTCCGAGCGCCGCGCGAAGCACGAGGAGACGGACGAGGTCGTCGCGAGGAAGCTCCGGGCCGTCCTGCGAGCCGGCCTCACCGCGATCGTCTGCGTGGGAGAGGTCCTCGCCGAGCGAGACTCCGGCCGCCACGAGGAGGTCGTGGCTCGTCAGGTGAGGGCGTGCCTCGCGGGCCAGGACGAGAAGACGCTCGAGAGAGTCGTCCTGGCCTACGAGCCCGTCTGGGCGATCGGGACCGGCCGCGTCGCGACGCCGGAGCAGGCGGGCTCCATGCACCGGCGCGTGCGGGAGACGGTCGCCGAGGCGGTCTCTCGGGCTAGGGCGGCCTCTTGCGTGATCCTCTACGGCGGGAGCGTGAAACCCGACAACATGGCCGCTCTCGCCGCGACGCCCGGCATCGACGGCGCCCTCGTGGGGGGAGCGAGCCTCGACGCCAGGCAATTCCTCGCGATCGCCGAGAATGCGAGTAAGGGAGAGGCTCGCCGACCGTCGTAGATTCGCCGGCGGAATCGGCTCTACGCTGGCAAAACGACGGGCTTACCCTATATTGAGAGCCCTCAACTCGGAGAAGACGACATGGCAGTCCTGACGTTCCTCCTCTCGGCGATCTACGTCCTCGCGTGCCTCTTCTTGATCTTCGTCGTCCTCATCCAGAAGGGTGAAGGAGGAGGCCTGGGCGGCCTCGCCGGCGGCGGAGCGGTGGACGTGGCCTTCGGCGCGAAGGCCGACATGACCTGGAAGCGCGCGACGTTCGTCGCGGCGGCCCTGTTCATGATCCTCTCGCTCGCGCTCGGCGTCCTCGGGCGGCCGCCCTCGATCACGAGGGACGCCATGCGGCGGATGAACGCGCCGCCGGCTCCTCCCGGCCCGAACACGGGCACGCCGGCGCCTCCCGGTCCGAGCTCGCCGACGCCTCCTCCGACCACGGGCACTGACACGCCTTCTCCTCCGAAATAGCAAGAGAGCGTGCGCGGCATCTCGAGCATGACCGGCTTCGGGCGCTCGACGCGGGAGACCGCGGACGAGGCCTTCGAGGTCGAGGTCCGCACCGTGAACAACCGATCGCTCAAGGTGCAGCCCCGGATCTCCGAGAGCGCGGGCGCTCTCGCCGCTCACGTCGAGCATCACGTCCGCGAGAAGATCTCGCGCGGCACGATCTACGTGACCGTCCGCCACCGCCGCCGCGGGGGGAGCGCGGCCTTCCGGCTCGACGAGGCCTTGCTCAGGACTTACACGAAGAAGCTCATGGCTCTCGGGAAAGAATTCGGCGAGGGCGCGGCCGACTTCGACGTCGCGCAGGTCGCCCTCCTCCCGGGAGTCGTGACCGCCGAGGACGCGCTCGAGGGAGACCTCGAGAGCTTCTGGGAGCGCCTGCGAGCACCGCTCGACGAGGCCATCGAGCGCCTGGGCGCCATGCGCCGCGAGGAGGGGCAAGGGATCGCGCGGACGCTCGCCGCGATCTGCGACCGGATCTCGGCGCTCACCGACGCCGTCGAGGGCCGGGTCGAGGGAGCCGTGCTCGACTACCGGAACAAGCTCCGCTCGAGGATCGAGAAGCTCCTCTCGGGCACGGGGATCCCGACGCCCGAGGCCGACCTGGCGCGCGAGCTCGCGCTCTTCGCCGACCGCTCGGATATCTCCGAGGAGCTCCAGCGCCTGAGGAGCCACGTGGCGCAGCTCCGCTCGACGCTCGGCTCCCAGGACGGCGAGCCCGTCGGTCGGAAGCTCGAGTTCCTCGCGCAGGAGCTCCTCCGCGAGGCGAACACGATGGCCGCGAAGAGCCACGACACCTCTCTCGTGGCGAGCGTGCTCGAGATCAAGCTCGAGGTCGAGAAGATCCGCGAGCAGGTCGCGAACGTCGAGTGATCGCATGGCCGACCGGCGCGGCACTCTCGTGATCATCTCCGGCCCCTCCGGGGTCGGGAAGTCCACGGTCGAGGACCGGCTCCTCGAGCGCCCCGGCTTCGTGCGCTCGGTCTCCGCGACCACGCGCGCTCCGCGCCCGGGCGAGAAGCACGGCGTCCACTACGAGTTCATGAACCGCGAGGCATTCCTGCGAGCACGCGAGGAGGGCCTCTTCCTCGAGTGGGCGCTCGTCCACGACCGCGACTTCTACGGGACGCCGCGCGTCCAGGTGGAGGAGAAGCTCGCCCGGGGGCTGAACGTCGTCCGCAACATCGACGTCCAGGGCCACGCCCAGGTGAGACG
>JACQDU010000038.1 GCA_016200955.1 bacterium | reverse complement strand
GGCCTCGTCCTTCCCGCGATCCTGCGCGCCGCCTCGCCGATCCTGGGAGCGCTCTACCGCTCCTGCGAGTCGCGGCCGACGCTCTTCGCGGTGGGAGAGCTCGCGATCCTCGCGCCGATCATCCTCCCCGGCGCGTCGCTCATGGGGGCCACGCTCCCCGCGCTCGGCCGCGCCGTCACGAGAGCGAACGTCGCGCGCGAGGGAGGGCGCCTCTACGCGATCAACACGCTCGGTGCCGCGCTGGGAGCGGGCCTCGCGGGGTTCTGGATCCTTCCCTCGCTCGGGCTCCAGGCGACGACGATCGCGACGGCGGCGACGAACGGCTGGCTCGCCGTGCTCGTGCTCGTCCTCGACCGAGGGATCGCCCAGCGAGCGCCGCTCCCTCCGCCGGACACGGGGAAGCCCGACGACGAGGAGGACACGAGAGGCTTCCCGCGCCTCGCCGCGCTCGCGGTCGGGCTCACGGGGCTCGCGGGCATGACGCTCCAGATCGTCTGGACGAAGCTGTTCGTCGTCTCCGTGGGCAGCTCGACGTTCGCCTTCTCCGGCGTCGTGGCCGTCTACATCGTCGGCCTGGGAGTCGGAGCCGCGCTCGGAACGTGGGCGCTCGGCTGGAAGGTCTCGCCCGCGCGCCTGTTCGTCTTCGCCGCCTCCGGGAGCGGCCTCCTCGCATCGCTGACGCCGATCTTCTTCGCCTGGCTCCCCGGGAGCGCGGCGCTCTTCGTCTACGAGTTCTCGTCCCAGCTCCAGGAAGGCGTCCTCACGCCCGTGCTCGTGCGAGAGCTCGCTCTCCTTCTCCTCGCGCTCGGCCCGCCGACGATCCTCCTCGGGGCCACGTTCCCGCTCGCGGTCGCCGTAGCGGGAGGCTCGCCGTCCCGGCCGGGGCGAGCGCTCGCGCGCGTCTCGTCCGCGAGCTCGGTCGGCTCGATCGGAGGAGCGCTCGTCGGAGGTCTCGTCCTCCTCCCGCTCCTCTGGCTCGCGGGAGCCCTGCGCGCGGGAGCGCTCCTCATGGCCGCAGCGGGGCTCCTCGCGCTCGGAGCGAAGCGAGCCTCGACCGGCGGCGCGACCGAGGCCGGCAAGCCGGAGCACCTCCAGCGCGTGCTGGAGCTCGCTCCCACGCTCCTCATCGTTCTCCTCTTGCCGATCGTTCCCTCACCGAGCCCGCAGGTGATCGACTCGGGCGCGTTCCTGAACATGTGGAAGGCCGTGCCCGACGTGACGCGCCAGGGTCTCTCTCTCTCCCAGACGCTCCGGCGAAACGACAAGGTCCTCAAGCACGTCGAGGGAGACGACGTCGTCGCCTCTCTCTACTCGGAGGGCGGGCACGACGAGTACCTCGTCACGAACGGAAAGGTGGACGCGTCCACGCGCTTCGACGCCGAGACGCAGCTCCTCCTCGGCCACGTGCCCATGATCGTCCGCGGGAGAGGCGCGAAGCGCGTCTGCGTGATCGGCCTCGGCTCGGGCATGACCACGGGCGCGGCGCTCTCTTACCCGGACGTCGAGCACGTGGACCTCGTCGAGATCTCGAAGACCGTGCTCGATGTCGTCGGGTCGTCGGAGCTGTTCACGACGCTCTCGCGAGACGCGCTCCACGACAAGCGGACGCACCTCCACCTCGCGGACGGCCGCACTCACCTCTGGCACTCGGGCGAGACCTACGACGTGATCGTCTCCGAGCCGACGAACCCCTGGATCGCGGGAGTCGGAGACCTGTTCACGCGCGAGCACTTCGAGCGCGTGAAGGAGCGCCTCGCCCCGGGCGGGGTCTTCTGCCAGTGGCTCCAGGGCTACTCGACGACGAGCGAGCTGTTCTCGATGAACGTGAGGACGTTCCGCTCCGTCTTCCCCGGCACGACGCTCTGGCGCTGCGCGCTCGGAGAGGACTTTCTCCTCGTGACGACGCGCGAGGGAACCGATCCGGCCGTGAAGCTCGAGGACCTGAGAGCGGCCATGAGGGCCTCGCCGCGCCTCACGGCGATGCTGGAAGAAGCGGGAGTCTTCGAGCCCGAGGGCCTGATCTGGTACTTCGCGCTCGACAAGGACGGCGTCGCGGAGCTCGGGAAAGGCGACTCCCCGATCAACACGGACGACTCGGGCTACCTCGAGTTCCACGCGCCGGCGGGGCTCTTCGCCCTCGACTCGCAGCCGCTCGACACGAAGGCCATGCAGGAGTGCGCCACGCGCGCCCGCTCGCCCTTCGTGGACGCGCGCGAGGACGACGTGAAGCGCGTCCGCGCCGCGCGCCCCGACTACTACGAGGCCGTCACGGTCTGGCGCACGGAGCGGGCGGGCACGCTCTCGATCGCGGAGAGGCTCCTCGCGCGGGTGCTCCGCATGAACCCGCCGGCGCCCGCGGTCGTGAAGACGCTCCGGGTCGAGATCCTCGGGCAGAGGTTTCACCGGGGAGAGCTCGTCGGGCTCGACCGGAAGGCCGCGCTCGACGACGCCGAGGACGTGAAGATCTTCTCGCCCAAGGCGCTCTTCTCCTTCGCGCGCGCCGCGTGGTCTCTCGGAGACAAGGAGCGTGGCGACCGCTACGCTCGGCGCGCGCTCGAGCTGCGGCCGGCGTGGGACCAGGCTCGCACGGCGATCAGCGAGATGCTGATCGGGCGAAAGGACTTCGCCTCCGCGCTCGCCATTCTCGACCAGGTGCGAGATCCGGACGCTCACACGTTCACGCTCCGGGGGAGCGCGCTCGCCGACTCGGGGCGCGCCGAGGAGGCCCGCGAGTGCCTCGCGCGCGCGGTGGCCCTCGACCCGCGCTACTACCTCGCCTGGATCGCGCTCGGCGCGCTGCGGGAGCGCTCGGCGGACGCCGCGGGAGCGCGCGATGCCTACGAGAGGGCCGTCCTGGCGAAGCCCGACAGCCCTGACGGATGGTTCCTGGTGGCGCGCGCGTCCTTCGGGCTCAAGGACCTCGGCCGGGCGCGCGAGGCGTGCGAGCGGGCTCTCGCGATCGCTCCCGACGACCATCGGCCTCGAGCGCTCCTCGTGCAGATCGGGAAGTCCGGGTGAGCTCGAGGGAATAGAATCGTCCGCCGGAGGCTCTCATGCGCGCTCCCGTTCTCGCTCTCGCTTGCCTCGTCGCTCTCTCGGGACTCGCGAGAGCGGACGACGACCCGAAGCCAGGCTCGCCCGAGGCGAAGAAGAAGGCCGGAGACCTCGTGAAGGAAGCGAGCTCGCACTGGTCCGACAAGGACCCGAAGAAATGCCGCGAGCTGGCGGAGAAGGCGCACGAGCTCGACCCGGAGAGCTTCCAGATCGACGCGTTCCTGGGCTCTCTCTACGATGTGAAGCTCGGCGAGCCGGAGAAGGCGCTCGAGAGCTACGACCGGGCGATCCGCTCCCTGGTCGGCGCGACGAAGGACGGCGAGAAGCGCTTCAAGGCCGACGTGATCGCGCGGAAGGGCGACGTGCTCTACTCCTACAAGGACGACCTCGAGGGCGCGCGCACGTGCTACGAGAGCTCGCTCCAGACGGTCGCTCTCTCGACGACGGCGGACAAGCTCTCGAACCTCCTCCACCGGCTCGCCGGGCAGGCGAAGGACCCCGAGAAGAAGAAGAAGCAGAACGCCGCCGCGCTCGAGTACGCCGAGAAGGCGCACGAGCTCGTGGCTTACATGACCCAGGACAGGAACGCGCGAGTTCATGAAGCTCCGCCCGACGCCGCGCTCGCGGAACCAGCTCAGGAAGATGATCAAGACCGAGCCGGACTTCGAGAAGCTCACGGGCACGGCTTCCTGGAAGGACCTCGTCCTGGACGAGAAGGAAGCGGCCGCTGACAAACCCGAAGAGAAATAGAGTGAAACGCCAGGGCGCCAGGGCGCCAAGGACAAGACCTGGCGGCCTTGGCGCCTTGGCGTTTCGTCCTTCTCTTACGGCGCGAGGAGCCGCGCCTCGGCGCGGACGAGGCACTCCTTGAGCATCGGCCGCTTGAGCTTGCTCGCCTCGAGGAGCTCGAGCATCGAGTCGGTGAGCCACTTGTGGAGGAACGTCAGGCAGAGCTTCTCGCGCTCGTCGCTCGTGATCTTGGAGACGCGGTCGTTCCTTACGAACTCGTCGATCGCGTCGTACTCTCGCTCGAGCTCCCAGCGGGCGAGCTGGAACGCGGCGCGGAAGACGCCGGAGGACGGCCTCGGGCAGCTCGGGGCGAGCACGGGCTCGAAGCGCGCGCGCGCGCCGTCGTCGAACCACGTCTCGACCGGAGGCGGCCAGACGGCGAGGTCGCGGACGAGCGTCTTCACGACCTCGTCCGCGAGCCACTGCTCTCCCGTCTGTCCCTTCGCCTCGTAGAAGCGGTCCCACCGGCCCATTATTTCTCCTGGAACACGACCTCGGTCGAGACCGTGCGGCACTCGTCGGGGCAGGCGAACAGGTAGTAAGCGCCGCTCTTCCCCGGAGCGAAGACGACCATGTCCTCGAAGGAGGAGAGCTCGGCCAGGAAGCGCATCTCCTTCGAGCACGCCGAGCACTTCGGCACGGCCGGTCCCTTGAGCCAGGTCGGGAGGAGCGGCGTCAGGACGTTCGCGCCTTCTCCGAGCGACACGGAGTAGACGACGTCGTCCTTCCTCGGCTTCGAGCGGGGGCCGCCGCCGCCGAGGACGAGCGTGCCCTTGCCTTCCTGCACGAAGAAGAAGGCCATGGCGAACTTCTTGAGGCCCACGTCCTCGCGCGTGAACTGGGCGACGAAGCGCGCGCCCTCGGGGTGGTCCTCGGGAGCGAGCCCGTCGGGTGCTCCGCCGAACTTCGACTTCGAGACGAGCTCCTCGGGCTTCGCGACGTCGAGCTCGAACGTCGAGACCTCGCGGAGGCCCTGAAGCGCGGCCTCGCGCACTTCCTGGTTCGGGTCGTCGCGCCCCACGACGAGCGCGGCGAGGACGCGCGGGTTCCTTCCCTTGGACTCGAGGTCCCAGAAGGCGAGCTTCCGCTCCTCGTCGTTGCCGTCGCGCGTGAGGACCAGGAGAGCGTCCAGGTTCTCCGCATCGGCCTCGTGGAGCACCCTGGCGACCGCGGCCCGCACCGGGCGCCGCTTGTCCTTGAGAGCGTCCTTGAGCTCGCGGTCGTCGATCTCCTCCTCGGCGATCGCCGCCTCGAGCTCGTCCTTGCCTTCCTCAGCCACTTCCGGGTCGTCGCTCGCGAGCTTCTCGAGGATCGCCGTGGGCTTGTACTTTCTGACCATGCTCACCTCGCGCGCGGAGAGTTTAGCTGCATTTCCGTGAGAGTGAAGCGAGCGTGCAAGACGCGAGCCCTACGCGAGC
>JACQDU010000678.1 GCA_016200955.1 bacterium | reverse complement strand
GGCCAGCGCGACGCGGAGCGGCGCGCCGGGGGGGCGGAGCCCCCCAGGGGAGTGCGGGGGCGCGAGCCCGCGCAGATCAAGTGACGACGAGCATGTTCCGTCTGCGCCACGAAGGCGGCACGCGCGCTCCGATCGCGCTCGAGCCGACTCGCCGCTCTTACAAGATCGGGCGCTCGCCCGAAGCGGAGCTGAGCTTCCCCGAGGACACGACGCTCTCGCGGATCCAGGCGGAGATCACCTGGAACGGCACGACGTGGGTCCTCGCGAACAAGTCGCAGCACGGCTCGTACGTGGGCTCGGCCAAGGTCGAGGGCGAGCGAGCGCTCGCTCCCGGGGACGTGATCCACATCGGAGCCACGAAGCTCGTCTTCGAGGTCGATCCGAGCGCGGCCGCGGACTCGGCGCCGACGATCCCTCCCTCGAAGGCGGCCTCGATGCCCAAGGCGGCGCCGGCATCTCCCTCGAAGCCGGCCGCGGCGAAGACTCCGGCCGGCGCGTCTCCCTCGACGCCGGCGATGACGCCGGCACCGGGAGCGGTCGCGCCCGACAGCGCGGGCTACGACACGCAGGGCGTCTTCCACATGGGCTTCACCATGATGGAGGCGCCGGAGAAGGTGGACGGGAAGCCCGCGGCGCCCGCGCCCGCGAAGCAGGTGAAGGACGCGGCGCTCAAGCGGAACCTCATCTTCTTCGCCGTCATGCTCACGACGGCGTTCCTCGGGATGTGCTGCCTCTCGTTCACGATCCTGTTCGACGCGCTGAGCAACGTTCCCGTGCAGTTCCTGATCGCGTCGTCGGCGGCGCTCCTCCCGACCGTGCCTTACCTCATGATGTTCAAGTTCCTCGACCGGAACGGGCAGATCCCCTGGAAGAACTTCCTCGCCTGCTTCTTCTGGGGAGCTACCGTCGGATGCGGGTTCAGCGTGGTCTTCAACACGCTCACCGGCGAGGTGATCTCCGCCATGCTCGGGCAGGGCGCGGCGAACCTCATGACGACCATCGTCGCGGCGCCGTTCTTCGAGGAGTCCTCGAAGGGCCTGGGAGTCCTCGTCGTCTTCCTGCTCATCCGGGACGAGTTCGACAACGCGGTCGAGGGCATGCTCCTAGGCGCCGCATCGGGCCTGGGCTTCGCCCTCATCGAGAACTGCGTCTACGACACCCGCTTCCTCGTCGGAGGAGGCGCCGGGACCTTCCTCGCGCTCGGGACGTTCCGCGCGCTCACGTGCGCGCTCATCGGGCACCCGGTCTACACCGCGATGACGGGCCTCGGCTTCGGCCTCTCGCGGGAGATGGGGAAGTCGAGCCTTCGCTTCTTCATGCCGGTCCTCGGGTGGTGCATCGCCGTCTTCATGCACGCCTCCTGGAACGGATCGGCCGCGCTCATCATCCCTGCGGTCTTCGGCGACAGCGTGCTCGGGATCGTCGCGCTCGCGCTCGTCGTGGGAGGTGGCTGCGCGCTGTTCTTCTTCGCGATCCTGATCTACGCGCTCGTGAAGGAGAGGCGAGTCCTCGTGAAGTACCTGGGAGACGAGGTCGCCCACGGCTTCATCGAGAAAGACGAGCTCGACGGCTTCAAGTCTCTCTTCGGCCGCGAGAAGTTCGTCTTCGGCGGCATGGGGAAGGGGACCTGGAGGCTACGCCGGGAGCTCCGCCGCGCCCAGCTCGACCTGGCTTTCAGGAAGTGGCACCTGGACCAGGGAGACAAGGTGAAGGGGCGCGCGGTGGACCTCGACCTCCTCGACGCCCGGACGCGCATCCGCGACGCGCGGAACGCCCTCAACGCCAAGGAGCACCGCGAGCGCCGGAAGTCGGCTTGATCCGGACCTCGTCCTCGGAGCGCGTTGGCCTAACCCGCTTGCGGCCCGTGGCGTAGCCGGCTGAGTTGGTAGGCGTGGCGCTGGGTGATCCCGGAGCCGAGATGGGCACGCGGAGACACGGAGGATCTCTCTCCGTGCCTCCGCGTCTCCGTGGTGAAAATCCGTCACGGTCCCAGCTCGTCGAGCGCGACCACCCCGCCGAAGACGCCGACTCTTCGCGCACCTTCGACAGGCGGCGTCACGGCCGGACCGAGCGAGTAGAGATGCTTCGAGCGCCTCCTCGCGACGGCCCTCGCGCGCTCGAGATCGGTGGCCATCGTCGTCTTCTCGAGGACGAGCGGATCCAGGCGAGGCTCGCTCGCAGGGAGAGGCGTGTCGTCCGTCTCCCGGCGCAAGAGGTAAGGCCACCAGTATCTCGTCGGGAGAAGCCGAGCGTCCTCGACCTTTCTCCCACGGACCCAGTCGCGCGCGCGGACGACGACGAGCGCGTCCTCGGGGAGCTGCGCCCTCGCCCAATCGGCCGCCTCGATGAGAGCGGGGTCGAGACTCCTCGCCCGGGTCTCGCCGGCCCAGCTCGGAAGCCAGAGGCTCGACTCGTGGTCGCCCTCGAACGACAGGAGCCTCGGAGCGAGCGCGAGAACGAGCGCGAGCAAGGCCGCTCTCGGGGAGGTCGGTCGGCCGAGCCAGCCGAGGACTCGCTCTCCTCCCGCCCCTGCGAGAAAAGCGAGAGGCACCGACGCGAGGTCGAGCCAGCGAGTGGGCGTGAGAGCGCTGAACTCCGTTCCCGTGAGCCACCGAGCGATCTCACGGTAGACGTGGTCGAGGCCGACCTGCGCTCCCACCAGGAAAGCGAGCGCGGCGAGCGCCGGCCGTCTCGCCCGACCTCGCCTGAAGGCGCCGATCGCCGCGAAGGCGCAGAGCACGTAGCCCCAGTCGCCCAGGTAGCTCTCCCATCTCTCGGGGGGCTCGTCCGTGTAATGGAAGATCGACGTCGAGCCGCGATCTGCCAGCGTCCGGATCAAGAGAGGAATCGTCGGCAACGCCGCGATCACCGCGACGCCGAGCGCTCCCGCGAGCTTGCGCGCGCGCGACCGCTCCCGGGTCGCGAGAGCGACGAGCACGGCGAGCGCCGTGCTCCAGGCGATGAGCGCGCTCAGGTGGTGGATGTAAGGGAGCGAGCCCAGGAGGAGCCCGCCGAGCACGAAGCCTCTTCTCCCGGGAACGACGAGCAGCGCGAGCGCCGCCCCGAGAGCGACTCCGAGGCCCACGATCGTCGGAAGGCCTCCCCAGTGGTAGACGAGCCTCACCTGGAGCGCGAGGAAGCCGAGCGCCATGGTCGCGAGCGCCGCGTGAACGCGGCTCCCCTTCGCGGCTCGCGTCGCTTCCAGGAACGCCGAGAAGACGAGCGCGTAAGCGAACGGAAAGCACCCCTGGAAAGCGACGTGAGGCGCGAGCCCCGTCGCTCGCGCGACGTGAGCGACGATCACGTGGAGCCCGAGCGTGTAGTGGACGCGCACCGGCTCCCACGGCTCCCACGTGTCGGGCAAGGCTCCCGTCGTCGCGATCCTCTCGACGAGGAGCGCGTGGAACGACGGATCCCACCCGCGAGGAGCTCCGTGCAGGAGCGCGAGCACCACGAAGCTCGCGGTCACGGCGAGAAAGGAAGCCAGCTCGAGGGCGCGCTTTCTCCTCTTGGGACGCTCTGTCTCACCGCGCTTTCTCACGGCGAGGATCACCGCGAGAACGACGTGCACGATGAGGAGCGGCGCCCCGAGGGCTCTCGGTAACAGGAGACCGACGATCGCGAGCCCGGCGATCCCGACCGCGGCGCCGAGGGCGAGCGCGCGGGCTCCTCCCAGGAAGCCACGAGCCCACGCCCAACCCGG
>JACQDU010000657.1 GCA_016200955.1 bacterium | reverse complement strand
GCGAGCACGCGCTCCGTCTCGACCCTGAGCTCGCTGCGGCACACTGCACCGCAGCGCACCTCAAGATGGTTGCCCACTTCGATTGGGAAGGCGCAGAGGCATCGTTTCGGAGGGCGATTGAACTCGCTCCGAGCCACTCCGACGCGTACGACCTCTACGGCCGCCTCGTGGGAAGGACGGACGGCCTTGGCCGGAAGACGGGCCAGTCGTTCGACGCGGCCGGTCGCATGGTCCGCCGGACGAACCCGGACCGCTCGTTCGAGACGTACGAGTACGACGAGAACGACAGGCTCGCGAGGATCACGAACGCGCGGGGACATGCGCGCACCATCAAGTGGTCCGACCGGGGCGAGGTCACGGAGCTCGCGCTTCCCGACGAGTCCGTCGAACGGTGGCGCTACACAAAGACGGGCAAGGTCGCGAGCCGTGCGAACGGGGCCGGCGAGGAGCTCGGCTTCAGCTACGACGAGGCCGATCAGCTCACGGCGATCGTCCACCCGGGCCCCGAGGGCGCGACGACGTTCGCGTACGACCCGGCGGGGCGCCTCACGGGGATGACGGACGCGTCGGGGAAGACCGAGCAGACCTACGACGCGGCCGGCCAGGTCCGCCGCCTGGTCACGCCCCAGGGTACGACCGAGCTCACGTACACGGACGCCGGCGAGCCGGCGACCCGCACGGAGGTCGGCGTCGGGGACACGACGTTCGGTTACGACTCCGCGGGGCGACTCTCGGTGGTGCTGAACCCTCGCGGCGAGGCGACGCGGTTCGCGTACGACGACGCCGACAGGCCGATCCGGAAGACCTTCGCGAACGGCGTCCACGAGGAGACCGAGTACGACGAGCTCTCGCGGCGAGCGGCCGACCGCGTCGAGAACGCGCAGGGAGAGCTGCTCCGGTCGCACCGTTACTCCTACGACGCCGCTTCGAACCTGCGATCTTCCACGGTGAACGGCATGGAGACGAGCTACGCCTATGACTCCCGGGACCAGCTCACGAGCGAGAGCGGGCCCGGGGCGACGACGAGCTACACCTACGACGCGAACGGAAACCGGCTCACGGCGACGGCCGACGGCGTGACCGAGACGTACACCTACGACCCGGGAGACAAGCTCACGCGGATCGTCGCTCCCGACGGGATCAAGACCTTCGACTACGACCTCGCGGGTCGCACGATCGGCGTGACCAGGGGCTCGGAGAAGACGGCCTTCTCGTACGACTCCGAGAGCAGGGTCGTCAAGATCGCGTACCCCGACGGCAGGGTGAGCACCTTCAGTTACAACGGAGCGGGAGCGCGCGTGGGAAGGGTCGACTCGCGAGAGAGCGTTTCCTACCGCCGCGCGGGGGCGAGCGTCCTCTCGCCAGTCCTGGGCGACGGGTCCGCGAACGTGACGCCGGGGATCTCGGAGAACCGGGACGGGGCGACCCGCTTCCACCACGGTGGCTTCAAGAACCTCGACGCCCAGACTGGGGCGAGCGGCGAGATCGTCGCGACGCGGGAGTACAGCGCGTTCGGGAAGGTCCTGCCCTCGTCCGCGGGCGAGTTCGCCGGCTCCTCCGGCTACGGCGGAAGGTTCGGCTATCGGACCGACCGCGATGGCGGCCTCATGCTCCTCGGCCACCGCGACTACGACCCGAGCACGGGCCGCTTCCTCACGAGGGACCCGATCCACGTGGGAGGGAACTGGTACGCGTACTGTGGGAACAACCCGCTCACGAGAGCGGATCCGAGCGGGCTCCGCTGGGACTGGGACATCATCATGGTCGTCTCCCGCTGGCTCATCGCGAACGGAAACGCGAACGAGGAGATCGGCGAGCAGATCGCGAAGGTCCTCGCAGGGCTCGGGATCACGCCGACGCGCGCGCTCGTGCAGGAAGTTTGGCAGACGATGACCGCCCTCATGAACCGCCAGCTCGCGCAGCAAGCCGTCGTGGAGGCTTCAACTTTCCTGGGTCTCGAGCTGGGAGCCAGCGTCCTCGCGGTCAGCGCGGTCGCCCTGCTCGACGTGGCGCTGATCGCGGGCGTGGCCTACGAGGCCTACGTCATCTTCGGCGGCCCGCCAGGGCGTCCCGAGATGCCGGTCGGTCAGGGCCCCTATGGACTGATCGACAAGGTCTTCGACACCTTCAACCCGAACAGCAAGCCGATCCCGGGAATGCAGGATGGGATCCCGCGCAATCCGCGGTGGGTGCCGCCTCCGAGACTCCTCGCGCACGCGACGGACGAGTGAGGCATCGCGGGCGGTTCGCGAGCTGCCCGCGGCACTCCTCAGCGCGTCCGGAGCGTCGAGAGGATGTCGCGCACCGCGGGCGCCTCCCTGTGCATCGGCTCGAGCTCCAGGAAGCGCTCGAGGTCCTTGATCGCGGCGTAGACGTCGCCCTTCTTCGCGAGCGCGAGGCCCCGGATCCTCCAGACGTCGCCGAAGCGCGGGTCGAGCTCGAGCGCCTTCCTTGCATCGGCGATCGCGCCGTCGTTGTCTCCAGTCATCAGCCGTGCATCGGCGCGGTTGTCCCATGCCTGGACGAAGTGAGGGTCGAGCTCGATGGCTCTCGACGCGTCGGCGAGCGCTCCCTGGAAGTCGCCGGACTCGAACCTGACGTGCCCGCGGTTCACCCAGGCGGCGAGGTTGGTCGCGTCGAGCTCGATCGCTCTCGTGTAGGCGGCGATCGAACCGGGGACGTCGCTCTTGTAGTACTTCGCGAGGCCGCGCACGTACCAGCCGTGCGCGTAACGCGGGTCCAGCTCGAGCCCGCGGGAGCAATCGGCGAGCGCGCCCTCGATGTCCCCCTTCGATGCCCTCGCCATTGCGCGGTTGCACCAGAGCGCGGGGACGTCCGGGAAGATCTCGATCTCCTTCGTGTGGTCGGCGATCTCCGCGTCCACGTTCCGGGTCGCCTTGTGGCCGAGGACCTTCAGGCTCAGGGCGACGAGAGCGCGAGCGTCCTTCTGGCTCACGGACTTCTTCCCCAGGTAAGGGTCGATGTCCTTCCAGCACTCTTCCACGAGGCTGTCCAGGGCTCGCTCGTCGATCTCGCCGAGGAACGGCATCATCTGCCGCCAGAACTCGTGTCCCCCCGCCCGGACGATCCGCCTGCCGGATCGCACGACGTGGCCCTGGGCGGCGCCGCCACCCAGTCGCAGGAGCGCGATCCCTGCATCGATCGCGCGCAGCTCGTCCGTCTCCGCCGCCAGGAAGCGTCCGAGAGCGTCGACGGCTCGCTCGCGGATGCCGATGCGGCCCAGGGCCTCGCAGGCGATCCTCGCGACGAGCGCCTTGCCCTTGTCGAGCGTGCGCTTCGCCTCGAGCTCCTTCGTGAGGCCGTCGAGCGCGCTCGCGAGGAGAGCGACCGTCTTCGGCTCGGCCAGGCGGACGAGCGCGAAGACGGCGTCCTCGCGGCCCGAGGGCCTCTCCGCGAGGTCGCCCGAGGCCGCGTCCTTGAGGATCTGCTCGACCTCCTTCCCGTGCTGGCGGTCGATCGAGGCGCGCTCGCTCGCGACGGCCTCGAGGCGCTTTCTCATGAGCGCGTCGTCGACTCCGAGCGCGAGCGCGCTCTCGAAGGCGCGCGCCGCGAGGTCCCATTCGCCGGCCTCTCGCGCGAGGTCGCCCAGGGCGCACCCGATGTCGAAGGCCTCCTTGCGGGCCCGCGCGTCGTCGGGCACGAGCATCGCGAGACGCTCGCTCGCATCGCGGGCGCGAAGCCCCTGGGCGATCAGCGGCCGGAGGCGGGCGAGCTTCTCGCCGGGAGTCTCGGTGGCGGACGCCTTCGCCCCCGCCCTCGCGTCCCCGAACGCGCGCGAGCTCGACGCGGCGTCCGCGCGCGCTCTCGCGACGAGCCGCTCGCGCTCGAGAGAGGCCGCGTGGAGGGCGACGCCTCCAAGGAGGACGGCCACGACGAGGCCGCCCGCAGCGAGGACGACGAGAGCCGCGAGGAGCTTGTTCCGCTTCGCCTTCCTCCAGATCCGCGAGAACGACGAGAGCGGCCGCGCCTGGATCGGCTCTCCGGCGAGATACCGATCGAGGTCGTCCGCGAGCGCCGCCGCGGTCGGATACCGTCTCGCCGGCTCCTTCTCGAGGCACTTCAAGCAGATCACCTCGAGGTCGCCTCGGGCGCGCGGATTGAGCGAGCCCGGCGCATCGGGCTCGGAGCTCGCGAGCATCGCGAGGAGAGCGAGCTCGCTGTCGGAGACGAAGGGCGGGCGATTCGCGAGGACGTCGTAGAGCGTCGCTCCGAGCGAGTAGACGTCGGTCCGCGCGTCCGTGGCCTGACCGGCGGACTGCTCGGGCGACATGTAAGCGAGCGTGCCGACGCGCCCCCCGGCCCTCGTGAGCTTCGTCTTCGCGTCCTCGACCGTCGCGACGCCGAAGTCGAGCACGTGAGCGCGTTCGTCCCGGTCGAGCATGATGTTCGCCGGCTTCACGTCCCTGTGCACGACCCCCTGCTCGTGAGCGTAGTGGAGAGCGCGGGCCGCATCGCGCAGCGCCCGGAGAGCGTCCATGAGAGGGATCCTTCGCGGCTGCTGGGTCGGGGAGTCCGCGGGAGCGGTCTCGTCCTGGGCGCCCACCGCTGGCCTGAGCCTCTGCTCGAGCGACTGTCCCTCGATGAGCTCCATGGCGAGGAAGTGCTTTCCTGAAAGCTCCCCGACCTCGAAGAGAGGAACGATGTTCGGATGCCGGAGCCGCGCGATCGCCTCGGCCTCGCGCTGGAACCGCTTGACCGCCTGCGCGCCCCCGGCCCCGTTCCGGAGAGAGAGCATCTTGAGCGCGACGAGACGCTTCGCGCGGTCGTCCCATGCCCGGTGGACGAGGCCCATGCCGCCCTTCCCGAGCTCGCTCAGGAGGACGAACGGCCCGAACACGTTCCGCGGCTGCGCCCGGGCGCGCACGACCTCGAGGCTGGTCCTCTCGTCGGCGGAGCCCTCTCCCGTCGATGCCGCTCGCGGCGGAGGGCTCCCTCTCCAGGACGACGGAGCTTCCCGGTCGATGCTCGTCCGGTCGTCTCCCGCGGAAGACGAAGCGTGGACCGCGCGCGCCGCCTCCGCGGTCTCGTGCGTCGCCGCGTCGCGAGTCACCGTCGCCGCGGCCTCGAGCCTCTCCGCGAGCTCGACGGCCCTGGGCCTGTCGTCGGGCGAGCGCGCCAGGGCCGCGAGGCACGCCGAGACGAGCGCGGGAGGCGAACCCGGAGGCAACGGCTCGACGACCCCGGCCTGGATCCGGCGGATCGTGTCGGGCGCGCTCTCTCCCTCGAAGGGCGGCTTCCCCGAGAGGCCCTCGTAGACGATGCACCCCAGCGAGAAGACATCGCTCGGAGGCCCGGCGGTCGCCGCGTCGCCGCTCGCGACCTCGGGCGACATGTAAGCGAGCGAAGGCTTCACGTCGCGATGGACGATCCCCGCCCGGTGCGCGACGTCGAGCGCGCGAGCGACCTTCGCGGCGAGGATCGCGAGACCGTTGGGCCCGATCGCGCGACGCTCGAACAGCTCCGCGAGCGAGGCGCCGAGGACGAGCTCCATGATGATGTAGCAGCCCCCGGCGAGCTCCCCCGCGCCGAAGATCGTCGCGATGTGCTCGTGCCGCAGCCCGGCCGCGGCGCGCACTTCGTGGTCGAAGCGCGCGCGCTCGTTGCTCCCCGCGAGGTTCGGGAGCCACTTGACCGCGACGTCCCTCTTCGTCGCGAGCTCGCGTGCGCGGTAGACGGTGCCGCCGGAGCCCGACCCCAGAGGCTCCCCGTGGATCGAGAGCCCGGGGATCTCGGGCGCGCTCGAGCGTGCCTGCCGCGGCCCCGCTGGAGCGAGAGGGACGGCCGGATCGCCCTTGCCCGCGGCACGCATCGCCGCATCATGTCGGGGCCCGGAACCCCTTTCAAGGCGAGCGCGGCCGCGGACACGACACGGACGCGGCCACGGATACGGACGCGGCCGCGACCGAGTCCGTGACCGTGGCCGAGTCCGTGACGGCGACCGAGTCCGGTACCGCGACCGAGTCCGTGACCGGTGACCGGTGACCGGCGACTGTCGGCGCCTGCCTAGGCGACTTCCCCGAAGCACTCCCGGAAGCGCCGGCGAGCGCGCGAGAGACCGGACTTCACGGTCCCGACGGGCAGGCCGACCTTCTCGGCGACTTCATCGTAGGAGAGGCCGTCAACGTCGCGGAGCATGATCAACGCGCGGTCGCGAGCGGAGAGCTGCTCGAGGGCGCGGACGACGACCTCGCGGTCGGCGAGGCGGCGGAGCACGTCGGGCTCGGCGACCGTCTCCTGCTCGGCGGACTCGTTGCCGGCGGCGACGATGATCCGGCGGCGGCGCGCACGGAGCTCGTCGCGCGCGACGTTCCGCGCGATGTGATAGAGCCACGTCGCGAAGCGAGCGGTCGTCCGGTAAGCCTCGCGGTAGCGGAAGATTCGGATGAACGTCTCCTGTGTTAGGTCCCGCGCGCGCTCGACGTCGTTCACGATGCGCGTCAGGTAACCCATGAGAGGCCGCTGGTAGCGGCGGACGATCTCGTTCAGGCCCTTCTCGTCGCCAACTCCGAGAGCGCCCATGCACTCGTTGTCGGAAAGCTGGCGGTAGTCGCGAACGGCCCTGATCGAAAGGAAAGTCACGCCCCACCTCCGTGAACCGCCCTGAGTCTGCTTCGCGCCGGCGCTTCCTGGGAGCGAGGCCAGTGCCCGACGGATCGAGCCGCCGCATCGGGCTTTCAGAAAAAGGATTAGGTGGGAACGCCAAGCCGTCCGACGTCGTAAGAGGTCTCTCCACCGGGGCAAACCTCTTACAACACTCTCACGACCCCTCTTTGTAACGAGGGACTTACTCGGCTCCGCATTTCTTTATGTGAGAGAGAGTTGAGGGCGCCAGCTCACCGCTTGGGAGATTTGTCGGGGACGGGAGGCGGAGCGGGCGCCGCGGCCGGCTTCTCGGGGAGTTGTTTCAGGAGCTCGTCGATCGCGCGATCGAGCTGAGGGTCCTTGCCCGAGACCTCGTCTTCCGGGCGGTTGTCGATCACGATGTCGGGCTCGACGCCGCGGTTCTCGAGGTTCCAGCCGCGCTTGGGCTCCCACCACGCGAACTCCGGCTGGGTGCTCACGCCGAAGTCGATGAAGGGCTTGTCGGCGCGGATCCCGACGACGCCGCCCCACGTCCGCGTGCCGATCACGAGCCCGAGCCCGTTGAGCTTGAAGCTCTCGGGGAAGATATCGCCGTCCGAGCCCGAGTGCTGGTTCACGAGCACGACCTTGGGTCCCTCGTGCGTCTGGTCCGGGAAGGTCGACTCGAGCCCGCGGCGCGGCCTCATGCGTGCCCAGACCTTCCGCTTGAGCCGCGCGATGATCATGGAGGAGACGTTGCCGCCGCCGTTGTAGCGCTCGTCCACGACCAGGGCCTCTTTCCTGAGCTGCGAGTAGTAGCCCTGGATGAAGCGGACGAGCCCGCGGTGGCCCATGTCCGGGAGGTGGAAGTAGCCGATCCGGCCGCCGCTCCTCTGCTCGACGTGCTCGCGGGCGCGGCGGCAGGCGTCGCGGTAACGGAGCTCGCGCTCGGTCGCGATCGTCTTCACGAGGACCTTCCGCGCGTCGGACTTGTCGGCCTTGCGGGCCACCGTGAGCTCGACCCACGCTCCGGCCCTCCCCGCGAGGCGCTCGGAGACGTCGTCCTGCGCGTGGAGCTCGCGCCCGTCGATCGCGAGGAGAAGGTCGCCGTCCTCGACGCGCGCTTGCAGCGCCGCGAGAGGCGCCTCGACCTCGGTCTCCCAGGTCTCGGGGCGGAGAACGCGCTTCACGCGGTGAGCGTCCGCCGCGGCGTCGGGCGCGAGGTCGGCTCCGAGGAGCCCGACCGCGAGAGACTTCCCGTGCTCGGTGTCGCCGCCCCAGACGTAGGTGTGCGAGGTCCCGAGCTCCGCGATCATCTGCCCGACGAGGTCGTTCAGCTCCCTCCTCGTGCTGATCCGCGGGACGAGAGGCGCGTACTTCTCGCGGACGGCCTTCCAGTCCACGCCGGCCATGTTCTCGGCCCAGTAGAAATCGCGCTGGAGCCGCCAGGCCTCGACGAAGATCTGGGCCCACTCATCCTTCGGGTTCACGGAGAGCGGGAGCTTCGCGGGGTCCACGGCCTCGTGCTCGCCCTCGGCCTTCCCGTCGGGCTTCTTGTCCGCGTCCGCGAGGAGGATCTCGGTCTTCACGCGATAAGCGAGCTTCTTCCCGTTCGCGCTCACGACGAAGTCGCGGAGGGCCGGGATGAAGACCTCGGCCTTCTTCGTCTTCAGGTCGTAGACGTGGAGCGAACGGCGCGGCTCCTCTCCCACGCCACGGAGCGCCTCCTGAGGCTCGGCGAGGTAGAAGACCTTGCCCTCGGCCGTCGCCGCAAGCGCGCTGTAGTTCCCGGCCGCGATGCCCGGGAGCTCGACGACCCGCGACGCGAGGCCCTCGGGATCGACCGTCATGACCGGGAGAGGAGGCATCGCCTCGTCGTCCTGCTCCTTCTCGTCCTTCTTGCCGCCCTTGTCGTCCTTGGGCTTCTCCTTCTCCTTGTCCTTCTTTCGCTTCTCGGCGTAGAGCTCGTCGGGAAGCCCGGGGGGCAGGCCGTCCTTCGCGAGAACGGCCGCGCAGACCTTGCCGGTGTTCGAGAGGTAGAAGTCCCAGTCGAGCTCCGTCACGAGAGGGTCGAAGCTGCGCTTGGAGACGAAGAACAGGTAGTCGCCCCTCGGGTCCCAGGCATGCGCGCCGTCGTCCGCGAGCTCGGCGGAGATCGCGTGCGTCTTCCCCTTGGCGATGTCGTAGAGGAAGAGCGCGCGCCGGTGGCCGTCCCGGTCCTTCGTGAAAGCGAGCCACTTCGCGTCGGGAGAGAACGAATACTCCCGGATCTCCCAGACGGGGTTCGTGTCCACGGTGCGCGTCTCCCCCGTCTTCGCGTCCACCAGGAGGAGCGTGCACGTGAGGTCCGAGTACGCGATCCAGGCCCCGTCGGGCGACCAGACCGGATCGAAGATCCAGCCCTTCTCCCGGTGAGTGAGAACGCGCGACTTCCCCGAGCCGCGAGAGTCCGAGAGGAAGAGCTCCTGCTCTCCCGTCTCGTCGGTGATCGCGGCGATCTCCTTCCCGTCGGGAGAGAAAGCCGGAGCTCTCCTCCTCGCGGGCGTTCCCTCGAGGAGGCGGAGGACGTGGCCCTCCCTGGGAGGAGCGACGAAGATCGCCCCGCGCGTGGCGAGCGCGACGCGCTTTCCCGTCCGGTCGAGCGCGTAGCTCTCGACGGTCTTCGAGGCGTCCTCGAAGCGCCGCTGGACGCGCAGGCGGTCGCTCGGGAGCGAGATCTCGATCTTCCGCGACTTGTTCGTCTCGACGTCGAGCACCCAGATGTCGCCGCCGAGCGAGTAGACGACCCGCCCGCCGTGAGCGTCGGGGAAGCGCGCGTCGAAGTCGGCGTGCTGGGTGTGCTGCTTCACGTCCGAGCCGTCCGGCCGGCACGAGAAGACGTTCGACCTCCCGGCGCGGTCGGAGAGGAAGTAGATCCGCTCGCCCATCCACATGGGGAAGTCGTCGGTTCCCTCCCAGTCCGTGATCTTCCTGAACGTCTTCTCCCGAGGATTCCCGACCCAGATGTGCGGCGTGAGGCCGCCCCGGTAGCGCTTCCAGGTCCGGAACTCCGTGGACCAGCAGTTGAACGCGATCTCCTTCCCGTCGGGAGAGAACGAGGCGAGCGAGCCCATGCCCACCTCGATCTTCTTCGTCTCTCCGCCGACGACCGGCACCTCGTAGAGGAAGGTCTCACGGAAAGCGGTGTCCCGATCGGAGCGGAAGACGACCGCCGAGCTGTCGGGCCGCCACGCCACGACGAGGTCGCTCGCCGGGTGGAACGTGAGCCGGCGCGGCTCGCCTCCCTCCGCGGGCATGACGTAGACGTCCGTGTTCCCCTGGTACTCGGCGGAGTAAGCGAGCCACTTCCCGTCGGGGCTGAGCTTGGGATAGAGCTCATCGCCCTCGTGCGTCGTGAGGCGCATCGCGCGGCCTCCGGCGACGGGCACCGAGAACAGGTCGCCCTCCGAGGCGAAGACGACCGTCTCGCCGTGGATCGTCGGGAAGCGGCAGTAGCCCGTGTCCCCGGCGAGCGCGGGGCTCGTCCAGAGGATGGCGATGGAGGCGAGGGCGACGACGACGCTCCGGCATCGCGGCATGGGCGCGAGCTCCTTCCTGGTCCTGGCGGGGCGGCGAGTCTACCACTCGTCTACAATCCGCGACGTGAGCCGCAGAACCTCGCAGCTCGAGCTCCCGGGCCTCCTCGCGCTCGGCTTCTACGGGGTCAACGCGGCTTACTACTTCCATCGCGGCGAGCCGTGGAACGCCCTGTGGATCTGCCACCTCTCGTGCGTCTGGATCGGGCTCGGGCTCATGCTCCGCTCGCCCGCGCTGAACGCGATCGGCCTCCTCTGGCTCTCCTACGGCTTTCCTCTCTGGGTCTACTACCTGATCTTCGAGGGAGACCTGCGAGCAACCTCGGCCTGCACGCACGTGGGCGGCATGAGCGCCGCGCTCCTCGGAGTGCGCGAGCTCGGGATCCCTCGAGGCACGTGGAGGAAGGCGATCGCGGGGATCCTCGTGCTCCAGCAGGTCTGCCGCATGACGACCCCGGCGCCCGAGAACGTGAACATGTCCGCCGGGGTGTGGGCGGGCTTCGAGCGCTGCTTCTTCTCCTCCTACGCCGTCTTCTTCGCGGCGAACCTCGTCGCGACGGCGCTCATCTTCTCCGCGATCGAGCGAGCGGGAGAGAGGTGGATCGCTCGCGTCACTCCCCGTGACGGTGGCCCGCCCGCATGAGGCGGCCGACCTCGCGCAGGTCGGCGAGCGGCGTCATGACGCGCGCGTTCCACGCGAGCTCGCCCAGCGTGAGGACGAAGAACGTCCACGCGGTCGTCTTCCTCATGTCGATGGTCGTGAAGTCGATCGGGCCGAGGCGATCGACGAGCGGGTGGTGCTCCGGGTTCACGAACTGGATGAACCAGAGGGAGAACAGCAGGAAGCAGTTCACTCCCGTGAATCGCCGCTTCAGGAGACACGCGGCGCCGTACATGGTCATGGAGAGAGAGAGCCAGACCTCGATCGCCTTCTCGTCGAGCGGCACCGCGCGCGCGTACCAGGCGCCCTGCGTGTGGGGCGAGACGGAGAAGACGATCGGGATCATCGCCGCGAGCAGGGTCCACTGGTTCACCTTGCTCGAGACCATGTTCACGAGAGCCATGGGAGCGGTCGTGACGCGCTTCGCCCAGTAGAACGCCGTGACCTTCTCCGGGAACTCCGTCAGGAACGGCGCGACCCACTGGACGAAGTAGAACTCGCGGATCCCCCACGCTCCCGCGACCGAGAGCATGGAGCCCACGAACGGGTCGGCGATGAAGACCATGGTCGCACCGCCGAGGAGCATGATCACGCCGATCGCCGCGATGCACTTGCGCCGGGGAAGCTCGACCAGGACGACCGAGGGCGCGAGCAGGTCTTCCTTCCCCTCCTCCTCGGCGGGCAGCTTGAAGAGGACGAGCGTGTAGACGACGAACAGCGCGAGGAGCACGAACCCGTCGAAGAGGACGAAGCTCCCCCACCAGAGGATCTTCAGGAAGTATCCGCTCGAGAGGATGAGCGCCCAGACCTCGACCGAGCTCTCGGGGCGGAGCTCGATGGGCCCCAGGCGCCTCCCCGTGCGCCAGTAGTGGGCGACCATGGCCGTCACGTAGATGAGCGGCCACCCGAGCCCCATGAGGAGCCGGTTCGACCCCGTCAGGTTCGCGAGCATGTTCGAGGTGTCCGCCCTCCACGCGAACACCGCCTCGATCATGAACTCCGGCAGCACCTGGAGGAGCGCGATCATCGCGACGGCGAGCCCCTGCGAGATCAGGAACTGCGCCGCCTCCGCGCTCCACGAGATGAGCATGGACGCCGCGATCACCGCGGCGAACGAAGCGATCGCGACCGAGGTCGGCGCGAGCCCGAGGCGTCCGCCCGAGAAAGCGACCGCCGTGCCCGCGATCGTGGCGGAGACGAAGACCACGTAGACGACCGCCGTCCCCACGCGCGAGGGCGACGCGGCCGTCGCCTCTCCGGGCGGTGGAACGGCGGGCGTTGCGTTCTCCACGGGCTCTCTCCGGTGATAGCACAACGCCCCGAGAAAAGCAGGGGGCGGCGCGACCTCGCGGGAGCCGCGGTTTGCTAAGACGTTCGCGTGCTCGACTTCGTCCCGGCGTTCCTCCTCGACTTCGCGATCTACGTCGCGTTCTTCACCCTGCAACACGTCCTCGACGTGAGGCTCAAGGACGCGGGGCTGGCGCGCGAGGTCTCGCTCGCTCTCTTCTCGGCGACTTACACGACCGTCTACGTGATCGGGTGCATGACGCTCGCTCCGGTGACGGACGCTCACGGGAGGAGGCGGAGCAGCATCGCGCTCGGAGCGGCGATCGCGGGAGCGGTGCCCCTCGTGGCGCTCCGGCTCACGGGGATCGTCGCGGCCTTCTACGCGCTCATGGTCGTCCTGGGAGTCGGCTCGTCCCTCTTCTGGCCGGCCTTCCAGGCACGCGTCGCCGAGAGGGCGGGAGAGAAGCTCGGGCCGGCCCTCGCGCGCTTCAACGTCGGGTGGACGGCGGGGAAGGCGCTCGGCCTCCTCCTCGGAGGCAAGATCTACGCGCTCGACCCGAGCGGGAGAGCGGGCCTCCTCG
>JACQDU010000656.1 GCA_016200955.1 bacterium | reverse complement strand
CGACCTCGGCGGCTTCGGCGCGGTCCACGTCGCGCGAGGCGTGCGTGCCGCGATCGCGCTGGGAGTGTTCGTCTCCGCCGTCATCGCCGTCGTGATCGCGTGGACGGGAGCGCAGCGATGGACCGCGGCGGCCATCTTCTTCGTCCTCGCGCTCTCGGCCGTCTTCGGCGCCGAGGCCGGAGTGCGCGTGGGGCGCTGGGCCGACGGGCACGCGTCCGCTCACCTCTACATGTACCACCTGAGCTCGCACCCGGTGCTCGCCGCGATCGCGGCGATCGCGGGGCTCGGGCTCATGGTCGCGTGGTGGGCCGGGCTCGGCGTCGACGGGAGCGTCCGCTGGCTCTCCGAGAAGGCCGTGCTCTCGCTCGGGCACCTGGCGCAGCGGCTCCAGACGGGACGTCTCCAGGAGTACCTATTCGCGACGGTCGTCGGGATCGTCGCGATCATCTTCCTCGTCGCGATCGTCTAGGAACGACCATGGAACACCTGATATCCGCCGTGATCTTCCTTCCGCTCCTCGGCGCGTTGTTCGCGCTGTTCGCAAGCGAGCGGCTGGCGAAGTGGATCTGCACGGCCTTCGCGGTCGCGGCGTTCGCGGCGTCGATCCCTCTCGCCACCGGCTACCGGAGCGAGAACGCGATCTCGCTCAACACGTACTACGAGAAGTCGATCCTCCCGAAGGCGTTCGAGGACCACCGGATCACGGACCTCGTCCAGCAGAAGAGAGCCCGTGAGCTCCTCAAGGCGGAGAAGGACGAGGCGGCGGCCCAGGCCCGCGCGAAGGCGGCGAAGGACCCGATCAAGCTCGTCGCCCTCCGCGAGGAGGCGACGAAGACGTCGGACCGGCTGAGGAGGGCTCGCGACGACTTCCGCACGGCGTTCGCTCCCGACGAGACGGCGGAGGACCGCTACCGCGCCTTCGCGCGCGAGATCGGCGACCTCGAGGACGCCGCCCAGAGCACGTTCGCTCCCGGCATGAAGTTCGTCGAGCACGCGGTGTGGATCCCGACGTTCCGGATCCACTACCTCGTCGCGCTCGACGGCCTCTCGCTGCCGCTCGTCTTGCTCACGACGCTCCTCACGTTGCTGTGCCTCGTCTACTCGTGGAACTTCGACCACGACAAGCCGGTCGAGGAGAGGCGGCCGCTCAAGGCGTTCTACATCCTGTTCCTTCTCCTCGAGACGGGCCTCGTGGGAGTCTTCTGCGCGCTCGACTTCTTCCTGTTCTACGTCTTCTGGGAGCTCGTCCTCCTCCCGTCTTACTTCCTGATCGGAATCTGGGGAGGAGAGAACAGGAACTACGCGGCGATCAAGTTCTTCATCTACACGTTGGTCGGCTCGGTCGCGATGCTGATAGCGATGCTCGCGCTCTACTTCCACTTCGAGCCGCACACGTTCAACGTGCTCGCGATCATCCACCTGGCGAACCTCTACGGAGGGACGGAGCTCTTCTCGAACAACTTCCAGTTCGCGATCTTCTTCCTCCTGTTCCTCGGGTTCGCGGTGAAGGTGCCCGTGTTCCCGTTCCACACGTGGCTCCCCGACGCTCACGTGCAGGCGCCGACGGCGTTCTCGGTCATGCTCGCCGGCGTCATGCTCAAGATGGGCGGCTACGGTTTCTTCCGGTTCTCGTTCCCCATGTGCCACAACGCCGCGATCAGCCACACCATGATCTGGGCGCTCGGGCTCCTGGGAGTCATCAACATCGTCTACGGCGCGCTCGTCGCCATGGGCCAGTCGGACTTCAAGAGCCTCGTCGCTTACTCGTCCGTGAGCCACATGGGCTACGTGCTCCTGGGCATGGCGGCCGTGACGGCGGCGGGCCTCGACGGAGCGGCGCTCCAGATGGTCAACCACGGGATCTCGTCGGCCGGCATGTTCTTCGTGGTCGGCATGATCTACGACCGGGCTCACCACCGCGACCTGAACCGCTTCGGCGGGATCGCGCTCCAGATGCCGCGCTACTTCGGCTACTCGCTCGTGATCTTCTTCGCGTCCCTCGGCCTGCCCGGCCTGAACGGGTTCATCTCGGAGGCGCTCGTCTTCCTGGGAGCGTGGCAGTCGACGATGCTCCCGCGCTGGATGACGATCGTCTCGACGCTCGGGATCCTGTTCGGCGCGGCTTACATCCTTTGGACGATCCGGCGCGTCTTCCTGGGGCCGCTCACGGTGGAGAAGTACAAGCACTTCCCCGACCTCGAGGCGAGGGAACTCTTCGCGATCGTGCCGCTCGCGGTCCTGTGCGTCGTGATCGGGGTCATGCCGAACCTCGTCCTCGACGGGCTCGGCATGAACGAGGCGATCAACGCGATCACGAGCACGCTCGGCGTCCCGGGCTTCAGCCAGTGAGCGCCTGAGGGAACCATGCTCGATCTCTTGGCCGTGGACTGGAACGAAGCGATCCGCGTGAGCAAGGCGGGCACCGTCGCGCTCGGGCCCGAGTGCGTGCTCGTGGCGACCGCGTGCATCGCGATCCTCATCGACCTCCTGATCCCGAAGGAGAAGTCGGGGTCGGCGCTCGCGACCGTCGCCATGGCGGGAGCGATCGGGGCGTTCGCGCTCGTCTGGCGGACCTACCTGCTCGAGCCCACGAGCGTGTTCTGGGGAGCGGTCGTCATCGACCGCTTCGCGTCCTTCTTCAAGCTCGTGATCCTGTGCGGCACCGTGCTCTCGATCGTGCTCGTCGAGGAGTCGGCCGAGCTGCGCGGGAGGTCGATGGGCGAGTTCTACGGCCTCCTGTTCTCCGCGGTCGCCGGCATGTTCTTCATGGTCGGCGCGAACGACATGGTGACGGCGTTCCTCTCGATCGAGCTCGTGTCGGTGCCGTCGTTCGCTCTCGTGGCTTACCTGAGGCAGGACAGGAGAGGGACCGAGGCGTCGCTGAAGTACGTGCTCTACGGAGCGTTCTCGACGGGGCTCATGCTGTTCGGGCTCTCGATCTTCTTCGGTCTCACGCACTCGACGAGCTTCGCGGCGCTGACTCACCTCGCGCCGGACAGCAAGGCGAGCGCGCTGACGATCGGGTTCG